>JAKONB010000586.1 GCA_022702195.1 Beijerinckiaceae bacterium
GCCTCGCCGCCGACGGACGGGCCAAGCTCGGCGCCCCGTCCGAGGGGCTCGATCTCGATTTGAAGGTTCGCCGCCTCGACGCGGCCGGCGATTTCACGGCCCGGTTGCTGTTCGTGCCCAAGGGCGAGACCCTGGAGCTGAAGGCTACCCTGGTGGAGCCCCCCGGCGGCCTGCTCTCGAAGGGCGTCAACGTGCCGGGTCATCCGGCGATCAACCTCGACCTCGACGGGCGCGGGACCCTCGATTCCTGGAATGCGCGGCTCGATTTCGATGCAGGCCCCGATCTCGGCGCCAAGGGCTCCGCCCGGATCTCGCGCATCGGCAGCGACCGGCGCCTGGCCCTCGACCTCGCCTCGCGGATCGAGGGGTTGCTGCCCGGCCCGGCCGCGGCGGTGTTCTCCGGCACCACCAAGCTCGAAGGCGGCCTGCGATTCGCCGATAGCGGCGCCTTCGCCATCGACCGGTTCGATCTCACCTCCCGCACCGCCCGCCTCGAGGCGCACGGCACCCTCACGGCCGACCGCATCGCGGATTTCCTGGTCTCGGCCCGTGCTGTGCCCACCGAGGGTGGGGTGACGAAGGCGGCCGATGCCGAGCTCGACAGCCTCGTCTTCGACGGCAGCCTGAAGGGTCCGATCGCCCATCCGACGGTGAACGGCGTGCTGAAGGCGGCGGGCCTGCGCGCGGATGGCAGCGCCCTCGAGCGGGTGGAGGCCGACGTGACCATGGCCCCCACCGGGCCGGATGCCGATGCGGCCCGCTTCGCCCTCACCGCCAACGCCAAAGTCGAGGGATTGAGGCTCGCCGACCCGGCGCTGCGCCGGGCGATCGGCGCGCGCGCCGCCCTCACCTTCCGCGGCACGTTGCAACCCGGCGGGGTCGTCGAGGTGGCGAAGTTCGACATCCGAGGACCCACCGCCCGCGCCACCTATGTGGGTCAGATCGGCCAGAATACCCTGACCGGGACGCTGGACGCGGCGCTCACCGACATCGCCGCCTTCTCGGACGTGGCCGGCCGGCCCCTGGCGGGCAGCCTCACCGCCCAGGCGAAACTGAGCGGCGACCCCGCGCGCAAGGCGGTGACGGCGGATGTCGACCTGCGCACGCAAGGCTTGGCCGTCTCGGTGCCGGCCCTCGACGCACTGCTCGGGCGCTCGCCCCGCTTCACCGGCCGTCTGTCGCAGGTCTATGACGGTTACGCCTTCGACGGCGCCCGCCTCGAAGGCGCCGAGATGGTGGCGCGCCTCGACGGGCGAGCCACCGCACGGGTGGCGGACGCCAAGCTCGTCATGGACGTGAAGACCCTGTCGGCCGTGGACGATCGGCTCGCGGGCCGCGCCCTCCTCGACGGCCGCCTGTCCGGCACCCTGGAGAAACCCGATCTCGCCGCCACCCTCACCGCCGCCGATGCAAAGGCGCTCGGGCGGCCGGTCCGCGACCTGCGGCTGGACACGGTGCTGACCGATCTCACCGGTGCCCTCGACGGAACGGTGCGCCTCTCGGGCGATGTCGGCGGCAAGGCCCTGCGGAGCGACGCGCACATCGCCCGGAAGGACCGGGATTGGGTTCTCGACCGGCTGGCCTTCGACCTCGGTTCGGTCGGCCTCGACGGCCACGCTACCGTGGACGGGCAGAGCTTGCTGACGCAGGGGTCGGTGAAGCTCACGGCCGGCAATCTCGACGACATCTCCGCCTTGGCGCTCCGGCCGATGGCCGGCAGCCTCGACGCGGCGATCACCCTCGCCCGTGACGACGGCCGTCAGGACGCCACCATCATCGCCAAGGGCGCGGCCCTACGGTCCGGCGAGTTCGGCCTCACCCGCCTCGATGCCGATCTCACCGGCCGCGATCTGCGCGGGCGCCCGGTCGTGGATGGACGGGTGAGTGCCGACCGGGTCATCGCCGCCGACCAGAACCTCGACACGGTGCGGCTCGTCGCCACCGGCACTCCGAGTGCCAGCGACGTCACCCTTACGGCCAAGGCGCGCGGCTTCGATCTCGACGGGGCGGCGCGCCTCGTGCCTGCCGACAAGACCCGCATCGAATTGGCGCGCTTCTCCGCCGCGCGCGGCGGCGACCGGCTGGCTTTGGCCGGCCCCGCCACCATCACCCTCGACGACGGCACGGCGGTGATCGACACCCTCGTGGTCGCCGCCGGCTCGGGTCGCCTCAGCCTGTCGGGCCGGGCCGGCTCAAGCCTCGACCTCAAGCTCGGGATCCGCGCCCTGCCGCTGGCACTCGCCCGCATCGCCTCCCCCGGTCTGACCCTGACCGGAACCCTCGACGGCGAGGCCGACCTGCGCGGGTCCGCCGAGCGGCCGGAGGGGCGTTACACCCTCACTCTGGCCCGCCTCGTCACCCCGGAAACTCGCAAGGCCGGCCTTCCCCCCATCGATGCTCGCGCGAGCGGCACCCTGACCGATGGCCGCGCCGGGATCGAGGGCCGCGTCTCCGCCGGTCGCGGTGCCGAGATGAATGTCAGCGGCTCGGTTCCGGTGGCGGCCGGGGGCAACATCGCCCTCAAGCTGCGGGGCACGCTCGATGCCGCGCTCGCCAACAGCCTGCTCAGCGTCGGCGGCCAGCGGGTGGCCGGCCGCATCGCGGTGGATGCCGGAGTGTCGGGCACGCTCGCCGCTCCCCGTGCCGAAGGGGCAGCGACCCTGACCGGCGGCGCCTTCACCGATCCGCTCCGAGGCGTCCGCCTCACCCAGATTGAGGGCCGCGTCACCGGGCGCGGCGACACGCTCGTGGTCGAGCGGCTCACGGCGCAGACCCGCAACGGAGGTACCCTACGGGGTGATGGCCGCGTGGCGCTCCAGCCGGCCTCGGGCTTTCCCGGCTCGCTGCGGCTAGTGGCCGACCGGGCCGAGCTGGTGTCGAGCCCGCTGATGACCGCGACCGCGAGCCTGAACCTCGCCCTGAGCGGCCCCCTCGCTCGTACTCCGAAAGTGTCGGGCCGCGTCGATCTCGTCTCCGTCGACGTCACGGTGCCGGATCGCCTGCCGGCCACGGTGCAGCCTCTGCCGGGCATCCGACATGTCAACACGCCACCGGAGGTCCGCGCCCGGCTCGCCGCGCGGGCCGATCGTCGAGAGAAAGTCGCGGCGATCGGGCGGCGGGGCATTGCCCCCCCGCCCTTCGACGCCGCTCTCGACGTGATGGTGAGCGCCCCCGGCCATATCTTCGTGCGCGGGCGCGGCATCGACGCCGAACTCGGCGGCGACCTGCGGCTGACCGGTTCGTCACGCGATCCGGTGGCCACGGGCGCCTTCGACATGCGACGCGGCCGGCTCAGCGTGGTGGGCCAGCGCCTCGACTTCACCCGTGGCCGCCTCACCTTCGCCGGGGAGCTGACCGCGCCGGATCTCGACTTCGTGGCCGAGACCAAGGCCGCCGAGGTGACCGCCCGCATCGCCGTGAACGGACCGGCCAACCAGCCGAACTTCGTGCTAACCTCGGATCCGAGCTTGCCGCAGGACGAGGTCCTGTCGCGCCTTCTGTTCAAGAAGGCTTCCGGCGGCCTGTCGCCGTTCCAGGCCCTGCAGCTCGCTCAGGCGGTGGCTCAGTTCTCGGGCGGCGCCGGTGGGGTCGACGTGTTCGAGCAGGCCCGCAAGGGGCTCGGGCTCGACAGTCTCGACGTCTCGACGGGGGCCAGCGGTGGCCCGGCTCTGGGCGCCTCGCGCTACCTCAGCGACCGCCTCAGCGTCGGCGTGAAGGCCGGGGCCAAGCCGGCGGACACCGCCGCGACCGTGGATTACGACGTGACCCGCCGGGTCAAAATCCAGGGCGAGGCGGGCAGCGATGGCCGCACCGCGGTGGGCGTCGGCGCCGAGTGGGAATATTGAGGGGCTGCCACCCGCGATTGTCACACGCTCTTGGAGTTGCCGCTTGGACGCCCGATCCCTGCTGATCTACCCCGATCCGCGCCTGCGCCAGCGGGCCGGGGCGGTGGTCGATTTCGACGAGGCCCTGCGGGCGGATGCAAACGATCTCACGGACGTGCTCGTCGCGGTCGCGGCCCTCGGCTTGGCGCTGCCCCATATCGGACGCTTACGCCGGCTGGTGGTGCTGCGGATGGAGCCGGGTGAGCCGACATCGATCTACGTCAATCCGGAGATCCTATGGGCCTCCCCGGAGCACGCGCCACAGACGGAAGGCAGCGTCTCGATGCCGGGAATCGCCGATACGGTGGACCGCCCCGTACAGGTGCAGGTGCGCTATCAGGATCTCGACGGCGTCTTCCACGAAGAGGAGGCAAACGACTTTCGCGCGGCCTGCCTACTGCACGAGATCGACCAGCTCGACGGGATCTTCTGGATCGATCGATTGTCGCGCCTGCGCCGGGACCGCGCCCTGAAGCGGTTCGCCAAGGCACGCCGGGCGACCGCCTGATCGTTCAGTCGCGAGGTAACCCTCACGCCGAGGCGGCGATGATGGTGTCCTGGTAACGATCGATGGTCGCCGAGACGCGACGCATGAAATCACCATGGATTTCGTCGCGGCAACGCTCCCTGAAGAACTGGAACACCGTTTCCAGGGCGAGGACCTGGTCACTCGTCGAGGCGTAGTTCGCCTCGAAATCTTTGAGCGCGGCAACGATGTGTTGGATGGACACCGGCCCACCCTCGTCGGACGCCTCATGTATTTGCCGGACACATCGCTTTAACGGGGTCATTACAAAGCTTCCACAAATAACAACCCAAAATTGAGGGTGTTATTTCGAAATGATAAGTATGCGTACCGTCTCTAGCCTTGATTGACAAGGCGATCCGGCAGGGTGTCCCCCGGTTCCGCTGATGGACCGTGACGAACGATGGGCTCCGGCTGTCGCGAAACAGACGATGGACAACCGGAAGCGCGAGCATCATCCTCGATTGGATTTCCCGGGAGGATGCTCTCGCGGAAACGGACATGATAGAAGTCTCCCGATGCGCAGTTCGGCTCCGGTACTGTCCCTCCTGATCGTCCTCCACTTGGTGCTCCCCGTCAGGGCGGCCACGCCGGCCATCGGGTGTCCATCGCTGGCGAACCTGCGCCTTCTCCTGAAACAGGCCGGCGGCGATGCGGCGGCTGTGGCGGTGCTGGGCAACGAGAGGGCCGACCATCTCAGCTGCGTCATCCTCGCGCGCGATGCGGTGACAGCCGTGGCCGATCACGTCTCGCTCAACGGTCAAGCTTATGATTGCATGACGCTGCGGACGACCAGCGTCTGCCACTGGACCGTCGCGGGAACCATCGTTCCGGCGGGGCCTCAGCAAGCCGGGCGCCGGGCGCCGAACGAGAAATCAGCGGCAACCAAGCCGGAGCCGCGCCGATGAAGCATGGGTGGGGCGTGCGTGTTCCGATCGGGGCCGGTCTCGTTCTGTGCGGGGCCGCGGCCTTGGCGGCCGAGCAGAATATCCCCGTCCTCGCCTGCGATACGCTGGTGGCGCTGCGCCTGCTGATGGCCGAGGGGGATCGCGATGCGGCCCTCGCGCGCCTGCCCGCGCACCCGGGCTGCCGGGTATTGGAACGCGATCGGGTCGGTCTGCCCGAGCACCGAGCCATGATCGGCGGGTCACCGTTTGAGTGCCTCACGATCAAGGACGAAGCGGTCTGCGCCTGGGTCTATCCGTGAGCGCGACGCTCACCCTCCCGGCCGGATCAGGGGCCTGTTCGGCGTGTCGTCCCTGACACTCGCGCAGGGAGCGGCCCTTTGAGCGTGTTTCCAGCCCTCAAGGCCGATGGTGCGACAGGGGTCAGTAGGGAAGCGGGGCGCCGATACGGGCGCGCAATTGACCGCGCAGCTTCTCCTTAGCGATGTTCGCCTCGGCATCGAGGGCCGCCATCAGCTTCAGGAGACGGCTGATCGGGGTGGTCTGATCCCGGACCGCCGCGTCGATCTGAGCTTGAAGCGGCGGCGTGCGCTCGCAATGCAGTTCAGTCGTCAGGCTCGATTTGGCCGTCTGGCGCATGTCCGCGATCCGTCGCTTTGATCTGGATTAATCCCGCGCGGCTCGCTACGCCATCGCGCACCTCCACGTCCATCCCCTATTTGCCGTCTATCCATAGCCGGCACGCATTGCTGCCCTGACATGGGATTCTCCGCCACATCGTTCTGAACAGATCGTTCTTCTAATGATCGAGGGGCGAGCCGACATAGCGGTCGAGCAGATCCTGCGGGTCGCGGTAGATCGCGATGCAGCCGCCACCCTTCAGATCCGCCTCCGGAAACCCGCCGCACAGCACTCCGATCGTCGCGATCCCAGCCTTCTGGGCGGCTTCGGCATCGTAGGGCGTATCGCCGATGACCACCGCCTGCGAGGCTCCGATCGGCGCCAACTTGGCCAGGGCTGCCTGAAAGATGTCGGGATAGGGCTTGGAGCGCTCGGCATCGTCGGAGGTGGTCACGACATCCACCAAATCTTCGATCTGAAGCAACTTCTGGTATTGCTCGACCTCGCCCTTCTTGCCCGACGAGGCCAGGGCGAGGGTCCTACCCTTGGCGCGCAGGCGCTCGAACAGGGCGCGGACACCGGGGAAGGGACGCACCTGCGCGAGGTACCGGTCCTTGAACAGCTGCGAGCGATATGCCTCGATCGTCTCGCCCTCGCGCTCGATGCGCTCCCGATCGAGGAAGACCGGAAGGAGCTGGTCCCCGCCCTTGCCGATCTGACTGCGAGCCTCGTCATGAGACACGGTGACCCCGAAATGCGCTAAGGCGTCGACCCAGGCCTTGGCATGGAGGTCGACGCTGTCGATGAGCGTTCCGTCGATGTCGAAGATCACGGCCTTGATGGCGTCTGCCATAGTGGATGAGGTCCCGTCCGTTCGCGTGCGGCCCGACGGTGATTCGCCGGTTCTCCGGGGCGAACGGTTCAGGACCGGGGCCGTTCCCGGCCGCCGTCGCGGTCAGTCCGGGAAGATCCGCAGGCGGTCGTCGGGGAGGAGGTTGCGGTCGGGTCCGCCGGTCTGCTGGCCACGGCCCTGCTGGTAATAAGGCAGTTCGGGACGACGGTCGTTGCCGCTGCCGGAATCGTATTCCCACGGCTGATTCCACGGGGCACGACCGCCGACGCTGATGCCGCCCGCCCGCTCGACATCGACCACCCGGGGGGCCGGGCCGTAGCCGTAGGGCGTCGCCAGCGCCGCCATGGGGGTGGCCAGGGCGCCGAGGGCGAAGAGGGTGGACAGAACGATTTTCATGGCGACCTCACGGAGGCGATGGGAAGCGCCGGGACGAACGGCGTATGCTTGGCCTTATAACCTTACTGCGCGGGGCGCCGTTCCCGTGCCGCTCCGGTGGCGTCCTCGCATGTCCTGAAAAAACAGGAGAGCCCGCTACCCGGTACGGGCGGCGGGCTCTGCTGAAGACGCATGACCGGCCTTGCGGCTCAGTGGATGCTGGCACCCGCCTCGGTCTGGACGCGGGGGGCCTTGGCGCGGGCAACCGGCGCTTGGGCGGCGGACTTGCCGGCGGCGGATTTACCGGCAGCGGGCCTTTTGGCTGCGGCGGGTTTGGCCGTCGCGGCCTTCGCCGTCGGAGCCTTGGGGGAGGTCGTCGCAGCGGCCTTGGCAGACTTGGTGGCTGTCTTCGCCACCGGAGCCGCGGCGGCCTTGGCCGACGCGCTGCGGCTGGCGCGGGGCTTCAGGGTCTCGGCCGGGCTCGCCGCCAGGGTGAGGCCCGGGGCCACGCTCTGGACCAGCGCCGGTGCGGCGACAGCGTGCAGCTCGCGCTCGGCCCGCAGCCAATGGTCCTCGGCGCGACCGAAGACCCGGCCTTCGTGCTCCCAGATGAAGTAGGCGCGTTCGCGTATCTGCTGTTCGAAAAGATTCATCGTGCTCTCCGTCCGTCCCGCAGCGAGGATGAGAGCGGATGGTTAAGCGTCGATTAACGCCCGGCGGGCGGCGCCCCGGCCTCAGGCCTTCGACAGGCGCCGGACGTTGGCCCGGACCTTCCGGCGGTAGCCGGCGATGACCTTCCGGGTCGAGCCGCCGGTGGCCAGCAGCAGGGCCGCCTCGCCGGCCGCCGTGATCTTCTCGGACACCATGCGGTGGGCTTCCGCCTGTGCCGCGGCATCACCGAGGGAGAGCTTGGCCAGACGGAGACCGATCACCTGCTGCGATTCCATGGCGAGCATCGTCGCATCCAGGCCGAGCTTCCACCAAGAACCGAACATTCACCACACCCCCGGCAGGCGCGTCCAGCGCCGCCACGCCTATGTCACGCATCCGCGCGTCGGCCGCAACCGCGCGCGGTCATCGTCCGCCGCGGCTCAGTCGAACGAGCGCTTGGACATCGATCCGCCGAGGCTGATCTTCTTGGCGGGGGCCGGCGCCGCGGGAGTGGGCACCGCCGGACGCGCCGGCTTCATCTGGGACTGGCCGTGGACCACCGACCCGATCTCGCCGGCCACGCGCACCAGATCCTCGCGCTCGCAGGCCCGGGCCACGCGCAGACCGAGTTGATGCATGTGGCTCTTCCCATAGAGGTAGACCGCGAGCTTGGCGCGCGTCAGGGCCGGCATTGCCTCCAGGATCTCGGGCAGATCCTCCTCATCGGCGCGATAGACCTGTCCGAGAAAATCCAGGGAGACCGGGCAGGCGGGATCCGGCTCGGCGCCGCTGGTCGGATGAGATTGCGTCATGGGGCACCTGTCTGTGCGAAGTGGAGTGGCGGATCGGAATCGGCGGCCGGAGTCGCCGTCTCGATCCGGACCGAGGAGGTTGCCGGGGCACGCGCCGACGCGATGCAGTCGGTGCAGACCGAAGCGATCGCAATGCGGGCCCGCCGGTCGGCGCGATCCCAGACGGCCTGGGACCGCGCTCGCGCCTCTCGGGCGATCCTGTCGTCCGAGTCGCCTGCGTTGCCCAGGTCGCCCGCGTTACCGAGGTCGGCGGGGATGTCACCGGCCGGCCTGATCCGCAGGAGGAGCGGCTCCTGCGCCTTCGCCGACGGAATGGCAATCGCGAATCCGCCGGTCAGCTCGAGGGAAAGCCATGCGATCAACGCACGTTGGGCTGAACCGAATCTCGTGCGGCGCATCGGTCCTCACTGACGTCGTCGGGCACAGGCGCACCGGCGCGTAGAATCGGCATAATATGGTTAAGCACGTCCTAAAACGCGCTGCCAAGCGGGGTCGCCCCGCCAAGACCGGTCTTCAGTGCGCATCGCCCTTGTCGATCACCGCACAGGCGGTGACGGGGCCGCCGGGGGGCGTCGAGACCGAACAGGTGACGAGCGCGATGCCGGCGTCGACGTTGCTGTGCCGAGTGGTCGCCGCATCCGTACGGGCCCTGCGACCCGCCTCGGCGATCACGTCCGCCGCGATGCCCGTGGTGGCCTGTCCAGCCCGGCCGAAGAGTGGGAAATAGGCCTCGGGCAGGGATGGTCCCTTGAACTGCACCCCCACCGCCGAGAGCTGGCCGCACGCTAGGGTCATCCCGATCCCGTCGCTGGCCGACAACTCGGCAAAATCGAGGGTGCGCTTGACCAGAGTTGCCTGCGTCCCGGCCACGACCTTGTCGATCAGGTCGCCACACCCATCGGCGGCGGCCGGCGTGGCGAAGCCCATCAGGGCGAGGAGGGTGGCGAGGCACAGGGCCGAAGGAGTTGCGCGCATGAAGGCGATCTAGCGCATTCGCCAGCCAAGGGGATGCCGGATACCCGATAAAACCGGCGCATGCGCCTCAGCGCTTGCGCCGCACCGGCGGCCGGCGGAACACGCCGACGACCTCCACATGGGCGGAATATTTGAACTGGTCCACGGGGGTGACCCGCTCCAGCGCGTAACCGCCGGCCACCAGGGTGGCGGCATCGCGCGCGAAGGTGCCGGCGTCGCAGGCGACGCCGACCACCAGGGGCACCTTCGATTCGGCGATGCGGGCGGTCTGCGCCGCCGCCCCGGCCCGGGGCGGGTCGAACACCACCGCATCGTAGGTGTCGAGTTCGAGGGCGAGCAGCGGGCGCCGGAACAGGTCGCGCCGCTCAGTGGTCACGCGCCGCAGGGCGGGTGTCGCCCGCACTGCCCGGTCAAGGCTCGCCAGCGCCCCCGCCTCGCCTTCCACCGCATGGACGTCGCAAGCACGGGCCAAGGCGAGGCTGAACGGTCCGCTGCCGGAGAACAGGTCGGCCACCCGCTTGGTCTTCTTGCCGAGGGCGGCGATCATCGCCCCGGTGAGCGCCGCCTCCCCCGCCGCCGTGGCCTGGAGGAACCCGCCGGCCGGGGGAACGAGGCGGGTGCCGCCGGTGGGTACCACGGGCGCGCGGCGCTCCACCACCACGTCGCCATGCAGCGACAGGCGGGCGAGGTCGAGTTCGCCGGCCAGACGCACCAGCACGGCGCGAACCCCCTCGGCGACGGGGCCGTGCCCGCGCAGGTCGACGTCGAGGCCCGCCTCGGTAGCCGTCAGCGCCACGTCGAGGGGCTTGCGGCCATGGCCCAGCGGCGCGCTCAGCGCCTCCGCCACGGCGGGCGCCCGGTGCAGGTCCGGCACGGTGATCGGGCAATGGTCGATGGCCACGAGGTCGTGGCTGCGCGCCGCCATCAACCCGGCACGGGCACGGCCGTCCACCGCGCGGACATGCAGGGTCAGGCGCCGCCGCCCGGCGCCATGGGCCTCCTGCAACGGCTCGGGCTCGCAGGCGAGGCCGGCCTGGGACAGGGCCTGGACCAGCTGACCGCGTTTCCAGGCCGCGTAGGGCTCGGGGGCGAGGTGCTGGACCGCGCAGCCGCCGCAGGTCCCGAAATACGGGCAGATCGGCGCGATCCGGTCGGGCGAGGCGGTCTCGATCGCCACGAGGGTTCCGCGCGTACCGTCCCGCGTGATCGTCACGCGTTCGCCCGGCAGGGCCAAAGCCACCGCCGTTCCATCCTCCGCCATGCCGTCGCCGCGGGCGCCGAGCTTGGCGATGGTGACGGTCTCGGTCTGAGGGGGGGTCATGGGCGAGCTTTCACGGGTGGATGGCGGCGTGCTCCGATCAGGAACTCGCGATTGCCGTCGCCACCGGCGACGGGGGATGGAATGACGTCGAGGATGGTAAAGTCGAGGCTGTCCACCAGGGCGCGGATCTCCGCACAGACGGCGGCATGGACCGTTTCGTCCCGCACGATGCCGCCGCGCCCGACGCGGTCGCGCCCGGCCTCGAATTGCGGCTTGATCAGCGCCGCCACCATCGCGCCTTCGGCCAGGAGCGGCACGAGCGGCGGCAGGACGAGGCGCAGGCCGATGAAGCTGACATCGATGGCGCAGAGGGCCGGTGCCGGCGCGATCGTCCCGCGATCGAGGTCGCGCGCGTCGGTGCCCTCCAGACTCACGACGCGGGCATGGTCGCGCAGGGACGGATGCAGTTGCTCGCGTCCGACATCGACGGCGTAGACGCGAGCGGCTCCCCGGCGCAGCAGCAGATCGGTGAAGCCGCCGGTGGAGGCGCCGACATCGAGGCAGACGAGACCGGCCGGGTCGAAGCCGAACGCATCGAGGGCGGCCTCCAGCTTCAGGCCCCCGCGCGAGACGAACGGGTGCGGCGGGCTGGCCTCGATCCGCGCCGCCGGATCGAGAAGGTCGGACGCCTTCGCCACCGGTCGCCCATCGGCCCGCACCAGACCCGCCGCGATGGCGGCCTGAGCCCGTGCCCGGCTCTCGAAATGGCCGCCCTCGACCAGGAGGCGATCGGCTCTCAGCCGGTCCCGCGTCATCACATGAACTCGATGGGGTCTCGATGGCGATCCCGGCGCTCCCGCGCCGCCGAGCCTTCCGCTACACCACAAAGATGGGCGCGCGAACGGAAATCTCCGCCGGAGGGTCGCGTTCACGCCCTGTCATGTCGCATAGGTGAGTGCAGGCGCGCGCCCGATTCCCCGTGGGAACGGGCTGCCGTCGCCCCGGCTTATGATCGCACCGCAGGGTTCGACGACCGGCCGGCGGCCAATCACGATGCGAAGACAGGACGGATTATGGGCGCGCCCCGCGAGATCGAGCTGAAGCTGCAATGCGAGGGGGCGGAGCTGGCCGAACTCGGCCGCCACCCCCTGCTTCAGGCGGACGGGGCCTCCACCCCCACCATTCTGGTCTCGACCTATTTCGACACCGCCGATCAGGCCCTGCACGCGGCCGGGCTGACCCTGCGGGTGCGGGCGGATGGCGAGCGCCACATCCAGACCGTGAAGGTGGAGGGCACCGGGGCCGGATTGTTCGACCGACCGGAATGGGAATGCGACATCGCGGGGGCGCAGCCCGATCTGACCGTGCTCGGCGAGACGCCGGTGCCCGCCCTCCTCGCCGCAGCGGACCGCCCCGAACTCGGGCGGGTCTTCGCCACCGTGGTCGAGCGGACGACTCGGATGGTTCGGCACGGCGAGTCGCGCATTGCCGCCACCTTCGATCAGGGCCGGATCGAGACGCCCGAGGCGGACGCGCCATTCTGGGAGCTGGAACTCGAACTTGCGGACGGAACGCCCGGCGACCTGTTCGGACTGGCCCAGACCCTGGGCGAGACGGTGTCTTTGCGCCTTGGCCCCCTAAGCAAGAGCGCCCGCGGTCTCCGCCTCATCGACGGGACCCTGCGGCGGCCGAGCAAAGCCGGCCCGGTGCGGCTCGAACCCGAGGCCACGGCCGGGGATGCCTTCCGGGCGATCGCCCAAGCCTGCCTGCGCCATCTGCGCCTCAACGAGGATGTGTTCCTGCACAGCCGCGATCCGGAGGGGCTGCATCAGATCCGCGTCGCCCTGCGGCGCCTACGCTCCGCCTTCAGCCTGTTCAAGGCGGCTCTGGCCGCCGATCCGGCCGCGCAGCACCTGCGCGACGAGATCAAGCGGGTGAGCGAGCCGTTCGGGCATGCGCGCAACCTCGACGTCTTCCTCGAGACCACGTTGCCGGCGGAGATGAAGAAGCGGCCGGACGAGCCGGGCCTCGCCGACCTGCGCGCACGGCTCGAGGCCGAACGGGACCGGGCGCACGACATCGTCATTGCGGTCCTCGAATCTCAGGCCTGGCGCGGCCTGATCCTCGACCTCGCCGCCTGGCTCGAGACCGGGCCGTGGCGCGAGGCGGCCGGCACCCCGGAGCGCGACCGGGCCGCCGGCGAGTTCGCCGGCGATATCCTGGACAAGCTCCGCAGGCGCATTCGCAAGCGCGGCCGCCACCTGGACCGACTCGCTCCGGAGGCCCGGCACGAGGTGCGCATCGCCGCCAAGAAGCTGCGCTACGGGGCAGAGTTCTTCGCGAGCCTCTATCGGGAGCGCAAGGCGAACAAGCGCCACAAGGCTTTCGTGGCGGCCCTGTCGGACCTGCAGGACCATCTCGGCGCCCTCAACGACATGGCCACCGCCCACGGGGTGCTGGCGGCCATCGCCGCGGGACGCGACGGGGAGACGGTCCCGGGCGAGACCGGCTTCGCCGCGGGCCTGACCGCCGCCGACCGCGAGACCGACACCAAGGCCCTGCTCAAGGCGGCCGCCCAGGCCCACGAGGACCTTCTCGAGGTCAAGCCCTTCTGGGGCTGACCTCATCTCCGCCCGATCCCGCGATCGGATCGGAGCCCGCCCCTTCCCTCAGCCTCGCAGGCTGAGGGCGTAGAGGGTGATCGCAGCGGCGTTCGAGACGTTGATGCTGCGGATCTCGCCGTGGAACGGGATGCGCGCGAGGATGTCGCAATTGTCGCGGGTGCGCTGACGCAGGCCCTTGCCCTCCGCGCCGAGCACGATCACCGCCGGCCGCTTCGGGCCGACGGTGTCGAGGGAGACGTCCGCCTCGGAATCGAGGCCGATCCGGGTGAAACCGCGCTTGCCGAGATCGACCAGGGCATCGGAGAGATTGCGCACGACCACCAGAGGAACGTGCTCGAGGCCGCCCGAGGCGGATTTCGCCAGCACGCCCGTGGCATTGGGCGAGTGCCGCGCGGTGGTGACGATAGCGGCCACCCCGAAGGCCGCGGCGGTGCGCACGATGGCACCGACATTGTGCGGATCGGTAATCTGATCGAGGGCGAGGAGCAGCGCGTCGTCGGGCAGATCGTCGAGGTCGGGTCCGTCGAGCGGGTCGGCCTCGAGGTACAATCCCTGATGCACAGCGTCCGGGCCGAGCAACGCGTTGATGGCGCTCGGACGGACCAGCTCCGGGTCGATCCGCAGCGAGCCGAGTTCCTCGGTCAGCCGCGCCACGGCGTTCTCGGTGGCGAGCAGACGATGAAGCCGCCGCCCCTCGTTGGCCAGGGCCTGCGCCACCGGGTGCCAGCCATAGAGCACCACATGATCGCCGGCACTGCCCCGGGGGCCGGACGGGGGACCGCGCCGAAACCGGTCGCGGACACCGCCGGGCTTCGTCCCGGGGCCGGGCGTTCTGGGGCCGGGAGGCCCGTCGCGTCGGGTGGTCATCGTTGCGTTCCGTTGGGCCGTCCGTGGACAAGGACGGACGCGAGAAAGGGGTGCCAGCGACAAACCGGCCACCGACGCTTTCGTCAAGCGGCAAACTAGTGCTCCACCCCCCGTTGCCCCGGCGCGCGAAGCCGCATATAGAACCCTCGCTGCAGCGAGCGCCCTTCGTCTAGCGGTCCAGGACGTCGCCCTTTCACGGCGAAAACACGGGTTCGATTCCCGTAGGGCGCGCCAGCAAAAGTGAGTGTCCGGCACCATCTGCTGAGCCGGCTTCGCGCGAATGCCACGCCACACACCGATGCGTCTAACGCCGGGTACGCGCTCCCGTCGCCGCCGGCCGATCCGTCAAGCGTGACGGGGCCGGTCAGACATCGTGACCGAAGGGAGACCGTCCCCTCGGTCACTGCCTCCGGCATCACCCGTGCGGCTTGAACACGACCTTGGTGCAATTGTCCTTCTTGTCCCGGAACAGATCGTACAGGGCCGGGCCGTCCTCCAGATTGGCGGAGCGGTGGCTGATGATGAAGGATGGGTCAATGTCGCCGTTCTGGATATGCTCCATCAGGGGCTTCATGTAGCGCACCATGTGGGTCTGGCCGGTCTTCAGGGTCAGCCCCTTGTTCATCAGGACGCCGAGGGCGACGGGACCCACCGGGCCTGCGAAGACACCCGGCATCGAGACGTTGCCGCCGGGACGGCAGGCGAGGATCGCCTGATTGAGCGCGAACGGCCGCTCGAGGCTGACGGTGTGCTCCATGATCGCGGAGGAGATCTTCTGCAGGGTCGTGTCGGCGCCGTGCGACTCCATGCCGACCGCCTCAATGACCGAGTCCGGGCCGAGGCCATGGGTCATCTCCATGAGCGTCTCCTGGATGTTCTCTTTCGCCAAGTCGATGGTCTCGGCGCCCGCCTGCCGCGCCAGGGCGAGGCGTTCCGGCACGGAGTCGATGGCGATGACCCGCTTGGCGCCGAGCATCAGGCAGCATTTCACCGCGAGCACACCCACCGGCCCGCAGCCCCAGATCGCCACGGTGTCGTCCGGCCCGATGTCGCAATGCTCGGCGGCCTGATAGGCGGTGGGGAAGATGTCGCTAAGGAACAGAACCTGCTCGTCGGTCAGCCCCTCGGGCACCACGATCGGTCCGACATCCGCGTAAGGCACACGCAGGTATTCGGCCTGTCCGCCGGCAAAGCCACCGGTGATGTGCGAGAAGCCGAACAGGCCGGCGAGCGGGTAGCCAAACGTCTCGGCTTGCAGCTTTCCGTTCGGGTTGGTCCGCTCGCAGCAGCTCCAATTGCCCCATTTGCACTGGCGGCACTCGCCGCAGCAGATGGTGAAGGGCACCACGATGCGGTCGCCCACCTTCAGCTTGGCATTGTCCTTGCCGACCTCGATGACCTCGCCCATCGTCTCGTGGCCCAGGACGTCACCGCATTCCATGGTGGGCATGAAGCCGCCCATGAGATGGAGGTCCGAGCCGCAGATCGCGCAGGCGGTCACCTTGATGATGACGTCGCGCCCGTGCTCGATCTTCGGGTCGGGAACGGTCTCGCAGGAGATCTTGCCTCTGCTCTGCCAGGTCAGTGCTTTCATGGGGGCGATCCTGTTCCGCAAACGTCATCCGGGATCGACAGGAGATTCTTCCATCATCCGAGATCACTTGAGAGGCAATGATCCCCAAGGGTAGATGATCCGACGCATCGGAAATAAGGATTTTTTTACGACTGCCTTTCGTCCCCGCGAAGGCGGCGTCGCGCCCCGCACCCGTCCGGACGCGGTCGAGCGATCGGGTCTTCGCCCGGTGACGTCGCCAGCAGACCGTCACCCGGACGAGAGAGGGGGATTCGCGCGCGCAGGTCGCCGAGCGGGTCGCCCGGGACTCGACGTTCAGGCGCGCGGTCCCCGCGCCGCCTTCAGGGCATAGAGCGCGTCCAGGGCCTCGCGCGGGGTCAGCGCATCGGGATCGATGGCGTCGAGGGCGAGGCGCAGGGCATCTTCGGGTTCTTCGGCGGGCGGCTCGGGCAGGGGCGGCGGCGCGAGGCTGGCAAAGAGCGGGAGATCGTCGATCCGGGGACGCACCGGCCTGTCGCGCTCGGCCTTCTCCAGGTTCTTCAGGATCGAACCCGCCCGCGCGATCACGCTGGCCGGCAGCCCGGCGAGGCGCGCCACCTGCAACCCGTAGGAGCGCTCGGCAACGCCGGGGACGACCTCGTGCAGGAACACCACCTCGCCCTTGTGCTCGGCCACTTTCAGGGTGGCGTTGTCGAGATGGGAGAGCCGCTGCCCCAGGGCCGTCAATTCGTGGAAATGCGTGGCGAACAGGGCGCGGCACCCGTTCTGCTCGTGCAGGTGTTCGAGACAGGCCCAGGCGATGGACAAGCCGTCGAAGGTGGCGGTGCCGCGTCCGATCTCGTCGAGGATGACCAGCGAGCGGCGGGTCGCCTGGTTCAGGATCGCGGCGGTCTCCACCATCTCGACCATGAAGGTCGATTGCCCGCGCGCCAGATCGTCGGCCGCGCCCACCCGCGAGAACAGCCGGTCGACGACGCCGAGCGTCGCCTGCGCGGCCGGCACGAAGGCACCGATCTGGGCCAGCACCGCGATCAGCGCGTTCTGGCGCAGGAAGGTGGATTTACCGCCCATGTTCGGGCCGGTGATGAGACGGATGCGCCCGCGTCCCTCGCCCGAGAGATCGCAATCGTTGGCGATGAACGGTTCGCCCGAGTGGCGCAGGGCCGCCTCCACCACCGGATGCCGGCCGCCTTGGACGACGAAGCCGTAGCCCTCGTCGAGAACCGGACGCCGCCAGTCGCGCTCCACCGCGAGATCGGCATGCGAGGCGGCGACGTCGAGGGCGGCGAGCGCGTCGGCGACCTCGGCGATCGCGGGCGCTTGGGCCAGGATGCTGCCCGTGAGCGTCTCGAAGATGGCCCCCTCCAGGGCGAGCGCGCGATCGGAGGCCCCGGCGATGCGGCCCTCCAAGTCCCCGAGTTCCACCGTGGTGAAACGCATGGCATCGATCATGGTCTGACGATGGATGAAGGTCTCGCGCAGGACACCCTTCAGACAGCTCTCCCCGACCGCCTGCGGCACCTCAATGTAGTAGCCCAGCATGTTGTTGTGCTTGATCCGCAGGGTGCGGCAGCCAGTCTCCTCCGCGTAGCGCGCCTGAAGCGCGGCAATCACTTTTCGCGAGTCCTGGCCGAGAAGGCGGGCCTCGTCGATGCCGGTATCGTAGCCGTCGCGGACGAAGCCGCCATCCCCGCGCTTGAGGGGCAGGTCATCGGCCAGGGCCGCGTGGAGTTCGGCGACGAGGGCGCCATCCACGCGGGCGAGGCGCGCGGCGAGCGCGGCCAGATCCTCCGGCAGGCCCGCGAGCGATCCGAGCCGCTCTTCCAGCGCCTGCGCGGCGCCGAGCCCGTCGCGCAGGGCGGCGAGGTCGCGGGGGCCGCCGCGCCCGAGCCCGAGCCGCGACAGGGCCCGGGCGAGATCGGGGGCGCGGGCGAGGATCTCGCGACAGGTGCTCCGCAGCGCCCCGTCCTCAACCAGATGAGCCACCGCCGCGTGGCGGCGCCGGATCGCCGCGAGGTCGGTGAGCGGACCGGCCAGGTGCTCCGCCAGCAGACGTGCCCCGCTCGCCGAAACCGTGCGGTCGATGGCATCGAGCAGGCTGCCGCGGCGCTCACCCGCCAGGGTCCGGGTCAGTTCGAGGTTGGCCCGCGTCGAGGCGTCGATGGCGAGCGTCGCGCCCGTGGTCTCCCGGGTGGGCGGCGACAGGGTCGGCCGCGCGCCGATCTGGGTGCGTTCGACGTAGAGGAGGGCCGCCCCCGCGGCGGCGATCTCGGCGCGGCCGAACTGACCGAACCCTTCGAGGGTGGAAACGCCGAACTGCGCCTTGATCCGGCGTTCGGCGGAGGCCGGTTCGAGTTCGGCCTGGGGCAGCGGCGTCACTGGCGCCGGAATCTCGCGCCATAGCCGCGCCAGGGCCGGGTCGGCGTGGATCGCCTCGGATAGCACGATCTCGCGCGGCTCGTGCCGGGCGATGGCGGCGCCGAGTTCCGCCCCCGGCACCTCACTGAGGGCGAAGCGGCCGGTGGAGATGTCGAGCACCGCGAGACCGTAGACGAAGCTCGCCTCACCGACCTTGCGCCGGCCGATGGCCAGAAGGACGTTGGCGCGGGCCGGATCGAGCAGCCGATCCTCCGTGATGGTGCCGGGGGTGACGAGACGGACGACCTCCCGCCGGACCACCGATTTGGGGCCGCGCTTCTTGGCCTCGGCGGGGTCCTCGGTCTGGGCGCAGACGGCGACGCGGTGGCCCAAAGCGATGAGGCGGCTGAGGTAATCGTCCGACCGTTCCACCGGCACGCCGCACATCGGAATGTCGGCCCCACCATGCTTGCCGCGCTTGGTGAGCACGATTCCCAGCGCCCGCGAGGCGATCTCCGCATCCTCGAAGAACAGCTCGTAGAAATCCCCCATCCGGTAGAACAGGAGGCAATCCGTGTTCGCGGCCTTGATCTCGATATACTGCGCCATCATCGGCGTGGCGCCGGCCGTGTCGAGGATGGCGGCGCTCGTGGTGTAATCCGACGGCGCGGCGCCAGTCTTCGGGATCGATCGGGCGGGGCGGTGTGACATGGCCGGACCATATCAGAGCCGCGCGTCCCGCATGAGCGTCCCGTGTGCATCCCCTGGGGAGAAGCGTGGACAACGCCGCCACAACGCGAAAGGCCGGTGCGCCCTGCGCACCGGCCCCGTGACAGATCGATGATTCGGCTCGGCCCGGCTCAGTAGCGGGGACCGCCCGACGTGCCGCCCTTCTGCTGCATGTAGCCCGGCTGCTGGACGTTGCGGGCATTCGGGTTGCTCGCCGCGCGCGGCTCGACGCGACGGTGACGGTGCAGGTGGCGGTGGTGATGACGGCGGGCGTGGGGGTTGGCCACACCGGGATGATGGTGATGACGGTAGATCACCTGATCGACGGCCTGCTCGCCCGCGACGATCGGAGCAGAACTGGGCATCAACGGCGCCGCAGACGCGGCCGAGAAGCCGAGCACGCTGAGCAGGGTACCGGTTGCGAGAGCGAGTGCGATCTTCGTCATGTCGTCCATACTTTCGTCCACGCGCCGATTGCGCGTTCAGCCCTTCAAGTTGCACGCGCGGAATCCGTTCCCACGGCTGCGGCGGAAATTTGCGGACAGGAGTCTGAAAAGATTCAGGAATTTTTCGTCGCCTGGGACGTATCGCCAGTTCCGGCCGTGACTAGCTTGCGGTCCGGACCGGTTCGCGTCACGAGCCTGTGGCAATGGCCTCCGATCTCCCCTCCCCTGCCGCGGCCGATCTGCCGATCGAGGCCGCCCTGCCCGCGCTCCGATCCGCTCTCACGACCGGCCCGTCCGCCGTGCTCGTGGCGCCGCCCGGCGCCGGCAAGACCACGCGCGTGCCCCTGGCGCTGCTCGATGCGCCCTGGCTCGGGTCCGACCGGATCATTCTGCTCGAGCCGCGCCGGCTGGCGGCGCGGGGGGCCGCCGAGCGGATGGCGGCCAGCCTCCGAGAGCGGGTCGGCGACACGGTGGGTCTGCGGGTGCGCCTCGGCTCGCGGATCTCGGCCCGGACCCGGATCGAGGTGGTCACCGAGGGCGTGTTCACCCGGATGATCCTCGACGATCCCGAACTGACCGGGATCGGGGCGGTGATCTTCGACGAGTTCCACGAGCGCTCCCTCGATGCCGATCTCGGGTTGGCGCTGGCGCTGGACGCGCAGGGCGCCCTGCGGGAGGACCTGCGCATCCTGGTGATGTCGGCCACCCTCGACGGTGCGAGGGTGGCCCGCCTCCTCTCGGATGCGCCAGTGATCGAATCGGAAGGGCGGGCCTTTCCCGTCGAGACCCGGCATATCGAGCGCAATCCCGACAAGCGCGTCGTGGAGGCGGTGGGCGACGCGATCCTGCGAGCCTTGCGGGCCGATACGGGTTCGGTCCTGGCCTTCCTGCCCGGTCAGGCGGAGATCCGCCGGGTCGCCGCGTGGCTCGTCGAGCGCCTGGACGAGGGCACCGAGATCGCCCCGCTCTACGGGGCGCTGACCCCGGCCGAGCAGGACCGCGCCGTGATGCCCGCCCCGGCCGGGCGGCGGAAAGTGGTGCTCGCCACCAGCATCGCCGAAACCTCCCTCACCATCGAGGGCGTGCGCATCGTCGTCGATTCCGGCCTCGCCCGGGTTCCGCTCTACGAGCCGGGCATCGGACTCACCCGCCTCGTGACCGCGCGGGCGTCGCGCGCCTCCGTCGATCAGCGCCGGGGCCGCGCCGGGCGCACCGAGCCCGGCATCTGCTACCGGGTCTGGTCGGAGGCCGCCACCAACGCCCTGGAACCGTTCAGCCGGCCGGAGATCCTCAGCGCCGATCTCGCCGGGCTCGTGCTCGACTGCGCCGCCTGGGGCGTGACCGATCCGGGACGGCTCGCCTTCCTCGACGCGCCGCCGGTTCCGGCGCTCAACGAGGCCCGTACCCTGCTGGCGGAGCTCGCGGCACTCGATGCCGACGGGCGCCTGACGCCAGCGGGCCGCGCCCTGCGCGCCCTGCCTCTGCCGCCACGCCTCGCCCGCATGGTGGTGAGCGCGGCGAGCGCAGGCCATGCCCGCGCCGCCGCCGCTCTCGCGGCGGTACTTGTGGAGCGGGGCCTCGGCGGCGACGTGGTGGACCTTGCCGAGCGGGTCGATAGGTTCACGCGCGATCGGGGCACCCGCGCCGCCGACATGCGCCGGCTCGCCGAGGGCTGGGCACGGCAGGCGGAGGGGTTCGCCGGCTCGACACATACGGCCCTGTCGGCGGAAATCGGCCCGCTCCTCGCCCTCGCCTATCCGGACCGGGTGGCGAAGGCACGCGGGCGCGACGGTGAATTCGTGATGGTCAATGGCCGGGCCGGGCGCCTGGACCCGATCGCTGCCCTGGCGCGCGAACCCTACCTCGTGGTCGCCGACATCGTCGGCACGGCGGCCCATGCCCGCATCCTCGCCGCCGCCGCGATCACCCCGGAGGAGATCGATCGGCTGTTCTCGGACCGGATGGTCGCCCGCACGGAGGTGACCTTCGATCGCACTGCCCGCGCCCTGCGGGCACGGGCGAACCGCCGGCTCGGCAGCCTGATACTCGGGGAACGCAGCCTGCCGGTGCCGGCGGACCTCGAATCCGCCACGGTCCTGGCGCGCGGGATCGCCGAGATCGGCCTCGACGCGCTGCCCTGGACGCCCGCCCTCACACAGTGGCGCTCCCGGATCAGCTTCCTGCGCGCGGCCGAGGGCGCACCCTGGCCGGACCTGTCGGACGCGCACCTGCGCGCGACCGTGGCCGACTGGCTGGCGCCGGAGATCGTTGGCCGGACCGGCCTCAACGGGGTCGGCGCCGACGATCTCGGGCGCGCCCTCCAGGCGCTGCTGCCCTGGGAGCTGCGCCACCGGCTCGATGCCGAAGCCCCCACCCATGTGGAAGTCCCCACCGGTTCGCGCATCCCGGTGGATTACGAGGCGGAGGGCGGGCCGGTCCTGGCGGTGCGGGTGCAGGAATTGTTCGGGTTGCGGACGCATCCCGTCATCGGCGGCGGACGGGTTCCCCTGGTGCTGCACCTGCTCTCGCCGGCCTCGCGCCCGATCCAGATCACCCGCGACCTGCCGGGCTTCTGGCGCGGTTCGTGGAGCGCGGTGCGCTCCGAGATGCGCGGGCGCTATCCGCGCCATCCCTGGCCGGAGGATCCCCTGACCGAGCCACCCACCCGCCGCGTCAAGCCACGGGGCACCTGATGCCACCGTGGGGCCGGCTCGCCACGCCGTTCGATCCGCGCGGGCGCCTGTCGGCCCGCGCCTATCGGCGGATCGTCGTGCGGGCCTGCCTGAACGCCGCCGGCCTGCTCTGTCTGGCGATCTGGCTCGGTGCCCTGGGGTTCCGGGCTGGCGCGATCCTGGTCTTTGCGGGAAATCTCGGCGTCGCCGCCCATGTCCTGGCCGCCACCGCGCGGCGCCTGCACGACCGCGACCGCTCGGCGGTCTGGCTTTCCGCCTTCTGTACGATCGAGGCCGCCAGCTTCGCACCGATCGAGGATGCCGCCGATCGCTATCCCGTCGCCGTCATCGTCGCGGTCGCGGCAGCTCTCGGCTTCTCCGTCTGGTTCTTCGTCGAGACGTTCGTGAGAGCCGGTACTCCCGGGTCCGGTCGCTACGGCCCGGCATCCGGTTCCTGAGGGCGTCGGGCTACCTCAGTGACGGCGCGCGCCATCGATCACCGCGCGGGCGGCCTCGAACGCCTCGTCGGCATCGAGCGCGGTGGTGTCGAGGACCACTGCATCCGCCGCCGCCTTCAGGGGGGCCGTGGAGCGCTGGGCATCGCGGGCATCGCGAGCGACGATGTCTTCGAGGATCGCGCTGAGCGGGCTGTTCTCGCCGCGCCGCGCGAGTTCCAGGTGCCGGCGCCGGGCCCGCTCTTCCGGTGCCGCCGTGATGAACAGCTTCACCTGAGCGTTCGGACACACCACAGTGCCGATGTCCCGCCCGTCGAGCACCGCCCCGTCGTCGCCGCCGGCGAAGCGCTGCTGCCAGGAGAGCAGGGCCGCGCGGACCGCCGGCACCGCGGAGATACGCGACGCCGCGTCCCCCATGGCGCGCTCGCGCAGGCGCGGATCGGCGAGCCGGTCGACGATCAGCGCTGAGGCGGCGCGGGCGGCGGCCTGATGATCGTCGAGGTTGTAGCCCGCATCGATAACCGTGAGGGCCACGGCCCGGTAGAGCAGCCCGGTGTCGAGATGCGGCAGCCCGTAATGCGCCGCCAGGCGCTTGGCGAGGGTGCCTTTGCCGGAGGCCGCCGGCCCATCGATCGCGATGACCATCGGCATGGCGCTACCCTTCAATCCGGCCGCCGAGGGCCTGCATGGTCGGCAGGAAGCTCGGGAAGCTCGTGGCGATCATCGCGCCGTCATCCACCGTCACCGGCTTCTGGGTGGCCAGACCCATGACCAGGAACGCCATGGCGATGCGGTGGTCGAGATGCGTCGCCACGGTGCCGCCGCCGGGGGCGGGCGACCCGTCGCCATGGACGATCAGGTCGTCGCCCTCCACCACATGGGCGACGCCGTTGGCGCTCAGACCGTCGGCCACGGCGGCGAGCCGGTCGGATTCCTTAACCCGCAGCTCGTGCAGCCCGTTCATCCGCGTGGTGCCACTGGCGAAGGCGGCGGCCACCGCCAGCACGGGGTATTCGTCGATCATCGACGGGGCGCGCTCGGCGGGCACGCTCACGCCCTTGAGCCGGCTCGCCCGCACGCGCAGGTCGGCCACGGTCTCGCCGCCCTCCTCGCGCTCGCGCAGGCGCTCGATGTCGGCACCCATCTCGATCAGGGTGGTGATGAGGCCGATGCGCAGCGGGTTCATCATGACGCCCTCGATGGTCACGTCGGAGCCCGGCACGATGAGCGCCGCCACCAGCGGGAACGCCGC
>JAKONB010000013.1 GCA_022702195.1 Beijerinckiaceae bacterium
GCACCTCGACGCGGCCTCTCGCGCCTACTGGGAGACGCGACGCCTCGACGGGCGGCGACGCATCGCGGCTTTCTCCGAGAACATCTTCAGGCACGGGCTGCTCGGGCGCTTCATCGGCACTGGCCACCGGCTGGCTCGCCTCTATGGTTGCGACCTCTCCGCGGTCCTCAAGGCCCGCAACCGGGAGGAACAGCGCGCCCTGTTCGCCGCACACGTGGCCCCTCTGTTCGACAAGCGCCTCGTGCGCTGGCTGATCCGGCGCCCGGCCTCCCTCTACGGCCTCGGGATCCCCCCGGCCCAGTACCGGGCCCTCGCCCAGGACCACCCGGGCGGCATGGTCGACGTCCTACGCCACCGCCTGGAGCGCCTCGCCTGCGACTTCGACCTCGCCGACAACTACTTTGCCTGGCAGGCCTTCGGCCGGGGCTACGCCCCGGGTCCGGACGCGGCCCTGCCGCCCTACCTGCAGCCGCGCCACTTCGAGACCCTGCGGGCCCGGGCCGGACGCGTGAGCTACCGCCAGCAGTCGATGACGGCGTTCCTGGCGGCCAGCCCGGACAGGAGCGCGGATGCCTACGTGCTCCTCGACGCGCAGGATTGGATGAGCGACGCCGACCTGACCGCCCTGTGGACGGAGATCACCCGTACCGCCCGGCCGGGCGCACGGGTCATCTTCCGCACGGCCGCCGACGAGCGCTGCCTGCCGGGCCGGGTGCCGGACGGGATCCTCTCCGCCTGGGACTATGCCGAGGCCGAGAGCCGCGCAGGACAGGCCCGCGACCGCTCCGCCATCTACGGCGGCTTCCATCTCTACCGTCGGCGGGCCGCGTGAGCGACGCCGCGCAGGCGATGGACCGGATGTACCGGCGCCAGCGCCACCTCTACGACGCCAGCCGCAAATTCTATCTCCTCGGGCGCGACCGGGCGATCGCGGACCTCGCCGTTCCGGCGGGCGGTACGGTGCTGGAGATCGGCTGCGGCACCGGACGCAATCTCGTGCGCATCGCCCGAACCTACCCGGAGGCCGCCTGCCACGGCCTCGACGTCTCGGCGGCGATGCTCGCCACGGCCGCCCGCAGCGTCGCGCGCGCCGGACTCGAGTCCCGCATTCGCCTCGCGCGCGGGGATGCGACGGCCTTCGACCCGGAGGCCCTGTTCGGGCGGGCAAGCTTCGACCGGATCGTAATCTCCTACGCCCTGTCGATGATCCCGCCCTGGGAGCGGGTGCTGGCCGAGGCCGCCGGACACCTCGCGCCGGGGGGCCGCCTCCACGTGGTGGATTTCGGCGCCCAGGCGGGCCTGCCCCGGCCGGCCCGCCTACTCCTCAACCGCTGGCTCGCGGCCTTCGCGGTGACCCCGCGCCGGACCTTGCCGGAGGTGGTTGTCCGGGTGGCCGCCGCGATGGGCGCGACGGCGCAAGTGCGTCAGCACTTGCGAGGTTACGCCGTGCATGCGGTGATCGCCCGCTGAAACCGCGACGGTGTGGTCGCGGGCTGCCCAAGCCGATTCCGGAACGCCCGGACCTCTCGCCGCATTGGACTTCCCGTGTGGCGGCTCGTGGAGCCGCGCGTCCCGACCGGAGATCGTTCTTCATGCGCAAGCTTCTCGTCGCCTTCCTGCTCCCGAAACTCATCTCCTACCTGCGCCGCCGCTATTCCGGCCGGCCGAGCCCGCGCCACTAGACCCGACACGACACAGCCGGGGTCTCGACCGACCCCGGCGTACCCGCCCGATGCACCCGCGCCGCTCGCCGGCCATAGCCGAAGTAGATCGCCAGGCCGACGACGAGCCAGATCGCCAAGCGTAGCCACGTATCGGCGGGTAAGCCCAGCATCAGGCCGAGGCAGGACAGGATTCCGAGCATCGCCACCATTGGCAGGCCGGCCACCCGGAAGGGGCGGGGCCGCACCGGATCGGTCCGGCGCAGCACCAATACGGCGATGCAAATCACCACGAAGGCGAAGAGCGTTCCGATGCTCACGAGTTCGCTGAGCAGGTCGATGGGCAGCAGACCGGCGACGAGCGCCGTCGCAGAGCCGATGATGATCTGACTCATGGCCGGGGTTCGAAAGCGCTGATGCACCCGCGCGAAAGCCGGTGGCAGCAGCCCGTCGCGCGCCATCGCGTAGAAGATTCGGGCCTGCTCGTAGAGGGCGGCCAGCGCCGCCGTGGTCAACCCGAGGAGAGCTCCAACCTTGATCAGGATCGTGAAAGCCCCGAACCCGATCACCGCCACGGCCTTGGCAATGGGATCGGGCACGTCCAGCGCCCGATAGGGCACGAGGCCGGTGAGCACGGCCGCCACCGCCACGTAGAGGAGGGTGCTGAGGCCGAGCGAGCCCAGGAGTCCGATTGGCGCATCGCGCTGAGGTCGTCGCGTCTCGCCTGCCGCCGCCGAGATCGTCTCGAAGCCAATGAAGGCGAAGAACACGACGCCGGCCCCGCGCAGCACGCCGCTCCAGCCGAATTCCCCGAAGGTGCCGGTGTTTTCCGGCACCAGCGGCGACCACAGGCCGGTATCGACATGGGCCGCGCCGACACCGACGAAGGCGAGGATGATCGCGACCTTGATCGCCACCATCACGGCATTGACCCAGGTCGATTCGCGATTGCCACGCATGAGGAGCAGCGTCAGTACGCCGACGATCGCGGCCGCCGGCAGGTCGAACCACGTGGTGCCGCCGCCGGGCAGGGCCGTGCCGGGAGCAGCCGTCAGCGTAAGGGGCAGATGCAGCCCGGCCTCATTGAGGAGGGAGCGCGCGTAGCCCGACCAGCCGACCGCCACGGTCGCGGCGCTCATCGCGTATTCGAGGACGAGGTCCCAGCCGATGATCCAGGCGCAGAATTCTCCGAGCGTCGCGTACGCATAGGTGTAGGTGCTGCCGGACGCCGGCACCATCGCGGCGAGCTCGGCGTAGCAGAGCGCCACGAAGGCGCAGGCGATGCCGCCCAGGACGAAGGATAGGGTCAGCCCCGGACCGGCATAATGCGCCGCCGCCGTGCCGGTGAGCACGAAGATACCCGCCCCGATGGTCGAGCCGATGCCGAGCGTCAGGAGGTCGAAAGCCGAGAGGGAACGCGACAGGCACGGGCTCACACCGCTCTCGGAATTCGCCAGACGATCGTCCAGGGATTTTCGCACGGTGAGGTTACTTCCCATCGTCAACCGAACGTTCGCATGGCGATGGATCGGCGCCAATCCTACGCCAGGACAAAGTCCCCGCGTGACAAAGCCCGTATTGTCAGGGTTCGGCCCCTTTGATAGACGGGTTCCTCAAGCATCAAGAGTTGGGGTGATCCCCGACGCCAACCTGCCCACCCGGGCAAGGTGGCACCCTCCGAAGACGCGGTGGGGATGTGGCCGGACCGGCAAACAAGCGGGCGTCGCCACCTCTCCGTGTTTCGGTCGCTTCTGATGCGAAACCAGAGAGAGCCGAGCGCCATGCCCCCCGAGCCCCAACAATTCGCGAGCG
>JAKONB010000027.1 GCA_022702195.1 Beijerinckiaceae bacterium
AGCACCGGATCGTCGAGCTGCTGCCCCTGGCCGAGGGGACTCCAGGATTCGGTGACGATGCCGTGATCCGCGTGGAAGGCCCGGAGGTCGCGCTGCTGGAACCGGGGATGCAGCTCGATCTGGTTCACCGCCGGCACGATGCCGGTCTCGCCGATGATCCGTTCCAGGTGTTCGGGGGTGAAGTTCGAGACGCCGATGGACGCGGCGCGGCCCTCCTCGCGCAGGCGGATCAGCGCCTTCCAGGTCTCGACATACCGGTTACGGTCCGGGCAAGGCCAATGGATCAGGTAGAGATCGACCGCGTCGAGGCCGAGCCGGCCGAGGCTGGCCTCGAAGGCCCGCAGCGTCGTGTCGAACCCCTGCTCGTCGTTCCAGAGCTTCGTCGTCACGAACAGGTCCGAGCGGGACACCGCGGCAGCCCGCAGGGCGCGCCCGACCCCGGCCTCGTTGCCGTAGATCGCCGCCGTATCGATCGAACGGTACCCGGCGGCGATCGCCGCCCCGACGATCTCCGGCGCCCGGTCATCCTCGAGCTTGTACACGCCGAAGCCGAGCTGCGGGATGGCCCGGCCGTCATTGAGCGGCAGCAGCGGAGGAAAGGTGGTCTGGGTCATCGGGGCGATCTCTGGGTCGGGCAAAGTCCGTGCCCTCCGCAAACGGCGTAGGACGCTTCATGCGAAACGAATGGGCGGACCGCACGCCCCAGGCCGGCCCCTCCTCGCGTGCGACGCCGCACATGGGCCGGCGGCTTCCTCCGCGCTGGCGGGTTGCGGTGAAGCGGCGCAGCGGGTTTCGGGATCGGAAGCCCTCGCTTCGCGTTCACCCGGCGAGATTTCAGATCGATTCCAAACAGCGAACGCTTCCCCGGATGCGGTCGCCCTCCCCATTCGTCGCGACATCCGGCCTCAGAGCCCGGTTTCGGAGGATCGTGCGTGACCGACACGAAGCCCATGCCCGACAGGACACCCCTGCCGACCCGCCGGACCGTCCTGGAGGGATGCGCGATGATGGCCGCCCTCGGCGCGAGCGGCCTGCCCTTCGGTGGGACGGCCCGCGCCGCGCCGGCCCCGATGCCCGGAGACCCCGCGCCCCAGACCATGCCGGTGCGGCTCAGCATCAACGGCCAGGACCGCGACCTCGTCCTCGATACCCGCACCACCCTGCTGGACGCCCTGCGCGAGCATCTCGACCTCACCGGCACCAAGAAGGGCTGCGACCACGGGCAATGCGGCGCCTGCACCGTGCTGGTGGAGGGGCGGCGCATCAATTCCTGCCTGACGCTGGCGGCGATGCATGAGGGCGACCAGATCGAGACCATCGAGGGGTTCGCCTCCGGCGACGACCTCCATCCGCTCCAGGCCGCCTTCCTGCACCATGACGGCTACCAGTGCGGCTACTGCACCCCGGGCCAGATCTGCTCGGCGGCGGGGATGCTGTCGGAGGTGAAAGCGGGCTGGCCGAGCCATGCCAGCGCCGACCTCCTCGCCACCGCCGCCCTCTCCGATTCCGAGATCCGCGAGCGGATGAGCGGCAACATCTGCCGCTGCAGCGCCTATCCGAACATCGTCGCGGCGATCAAAGACGCCGCGGGCGCCGACCTCTAATCAGCGAGCGCCGAATCCCATGAAAGCCTTCACCTACGCCCGTCCCACCACCATCGCCGAGGCGGCCAAGCTCGGCAGCGAGCGGCCCAACGCCCGGTTCATCGCCGGCGGCACCAACCTCCTCGACCTGATGAAGCTCCAGGTGGAGACCCCCGCCCACGTCATCGACGTGAACCGGCTGCCGCTCAACGACGTGACGGCCACAGAGGAGGGCGGCCTGCGGATCGGGGCGCTGGTGCGCAACGCCGACCTTGCCGCCGACATGCGCATCCGCAAGAACTATGGCGTGCTGTCGCGGGCGCTGCTGGCCGGCGCTTCCGGGCAGTTGCGCAACAAGGCCACCACCGCCGGCAACCTGCTGCAACGCACCCGCTGCTCGTATTTCTACGACACCTCGAAACCCTGCAACAAGCGCGAGCCGGGCACTGGCTGCGCCGCCATCGGTGGCTTCACCCGCATTCACGCCATCCTGGGGGCGAGCGATTCGTGCATCGCCACCAACCCGTCCGACATGGCGGTGGCCATGCGCGCCCTCGACGCGGTGGTGGAGACCGCCAATCCCGACGGCTCCGAGCGCCGCATCCCCATCGCCGATTTCCACCGCCTGCCGGGCGACACGCCGCAGATCGAGACGGTGCTCCGCCCCGGCGAGCTGGTCACCGCCGTCACCTTGCCGAAGCCCCTGCCGGGCATCCACCTCTACCGCAAGGTCCGGGACCGGGCCTCCTACGCCTTCGCGGTGATCTCGGTGGCGGCGGTGATCGATGCCGCGCCGGACGGCAAGGTCCGCTCGGCCCGCCTCGCCTTCGGCGGTCTCGCCCACAAGCCGTGGCGGGTGGAGGGCGCCGAGCGGGCGCTCGTCGCCGACGGCGTCGATGCGGCGGCGGATGCGGTTCTGGCCGGCGCCCGCGGCCAGGGCACCAACGACTTCAAGATCCCGCTGACCCGCCGCACCCTCCGGGCCGTCATGGCCGAAGCCGTTCGCGCCTGAGCGCCGGCCTGCCAAGCCGCCTCGCCCCACCGCCGCACCGATCAGGATTCGCAATCATGGACATGAGCCAGCCGATCGGCCGCACGCCGCTGGACGAGACGACGGATGGCCTGCTCGGCCGCCCCATCGACCGGGTCGAGGGACGCCTGAAGGTCATGGGCGCGGCACCCTACGCCTACGAGACGCGCGAACTGAAGGACCCGGCCTACGGCACGCTGGTGGAGGCGACCATCGCCAAGGGCCGCATCGTGACGCTGGACGTGACGGCGGCGCGCGCCATGCCGGGCGTGCTCCACGTCATGACCCATGAGAACGTGCCGCCGCAGGGTCCCAAGAAGGAGCAGGTCGGCCCGGTTCTGACCGGCCCCGAGATCGTCCATCACGGCCAGCCCATCGCCTTCGTGGTCGCCGAGACCTTCGAGCAGGCCCGCGCCGCCGCGGCCCTGGTGAAGGCCGAATACGCGGTTGAGAAGGGCGCCTACGACCTGCGGGCCGCCAAGCCGGACGCGGTGGAGCCGAAGCCCATGCAGACCCCGCCGGATTCTGCGCTCGGTGATTTCGAGGGCGCCTTCGCGGCCGCCCCGGTCAAGCTCGACGTGGAGTACACCACCCCGGTCCAGACCCATGCGATGATGGAGCCGCACGCCACCATCGGGTCCTGGGAGGGCGATCACGTCACGCTCTTCACCTCCAACCAGATGCTGAACCGCGGCCAGGTCTCCCTCGCCTCGGTGCTGAACCTACCGCCCGGGAATGTGCGCCTGGTGAGCCGCTACATCGGCGGCGGATTCGGGGGCAAGCTGCAGCCGCAGGCGGACGCGATCTTCGCGGCCCTGGCTTCGAAGGCCATCGGCCGTCCGGTGAAGGTGGCGCTCACCCGCCAGCAGGAATTCCACGTCACCACGCGGCGCTCGGACACCATCCAGCGCCTGCGCCTCGGGGCCGATGCCGAGGGCAGGCTCAGCGCCATCGGCCATGAATCCTGGTCCGACACCACGCCGGGGGACGGCTTCTTCGAGACCTCGGCCAACGCCACCCGCTCGCTCTACGCGGCCCCGAACCGGATGACGAAGCACCGGCTGGCCACCCTCAACCTGCCGGTTTCCTCCTCCATGCGCGCGCCGGGCGAGGCGGTGGGGATGCTCGCCCTCGAATGCGCCATGGACGAGCTCGCCGAGCAGCTGAAGCTCGATCCCATCGCGCTGCGCATCCGCAACGAACCGGAGCAGGATCCCGAGAAGCAGGTGCCCTTCTCCACCCGCCAGCTGGTGCCCTGCATGCGGGAGGGCGCGCGGCTCTTCGGCTGGGACAAGCGGCAGCCCGCCGGCACCGCCCGCGACGGCCAGTGGCGCGTCGGCATGGGGATGTCGGCCGCCGCCCGCCTCAACCCGCTGATGGCGTCCTCCGCCGCGATCCGCCTGGAAACCGACGGATCGGTGACCGTCAGGATGGCGATGACCGACATCGGCACCGGCACCTACACGATCCTGACGCAGATCGCCGGCGAGATGCTGGGCCTGCCCGTCGAGAAGGTGCGGATCGAACTCGGCGACACCCGTTTCCCGAAGGCGGCCGGCTCCGGCGGCTCCTTCGGCGCCGGCAGCACCGGCTCGGCCCTCTACGTCGCCTGCGACGCCCTGCGCCAGAAGATCGCCCGGGCGGCCGACCTCACGCTCGACGGCATCCATTTCGCCGACGGGCGGGTGATCTCCGGCAATCGCTCCGAGGCGCTGGCCGACGTGGCGCGCGGTGGGGTGATCGAGGCGGAGGGCGAGATCGAGCCCGGCGACATGACGAAGAAGTTCTCGCAATATTCCTACGGCGCGCATTTCGCGGAGGTCGGCGTCGACGCCGATACGGGCGAGGTGCGGCTGCGGCGGATGCTCGGGGTCTTCACCGGCGGCCGCATCCTCAACGCCAAGACCGCGCGCTCGCAGGCGATCGGCGGCATGACCTTCGGAGTCGGCGCCGCGCTGATGGAGGAGGTCACCATCGACCAGCGCTACGGCCACTTCGTCAACCACGACCTGGCCGAGTATCACGTGCCGGTCCATGCCGACATTCCGGCCATCGAGGCGGTGTTCCTGCCCGAGCTCGACGACAAGGCCAACCCGCTGAAAAGCAAGGGGCTCGGCGAACTCGGCATCTGCGGCGCCGGAGCGGCCCTCGCCAACGCGGTGTACAACGCCACCGGCCTGCGCCTGCGCCACTACCCCCTCACGCTCGACAAGCTCCTCGCCGGCTTCGCCGCGCAGGAGGGGACGGCGCAGCGCCGCAGCTAGAGCCTCGTCCCGGAAGGTGGTCGCCGGCTTTCGGCGAAGAGACGATGCGAAATCAAGAACCGACAGCATCGCCCCGGATCCGATTCCCGGGACGATGCTGTAAGGTCGGTTGGGGAGGCGGGCGATTCGTCGCCCGGCTTGGGACCGAACGGGAGCACGGAAACGTTTTCCCCGGCCGGGCGATCCTGCAGGCCGGGACGCGGCCCAAGCTTTGGAATTCTTCGCAACAGTATGGACCGAGCCACCGCCAACGCGGCACCCGTGGTTGTGCCGGCGTGGCGCATTGCACCAAACAACATGCCGGAGCGGCGGATCGGATCCTCGCTGAAATCGCTCTCGCGGCAGCGCAACATGGGCTCATGTCGCGATCGACACTTGGCATCCCCGGTCGGAGGGCGGGAAATTCGGCGATAAGGCGCTGTTAATCGGCGGCTGATATTTGACGGGGTAACTGTAACAGGATCAACCCCGTATGCTCGGCCTTCTCTCCAAGCGATCCCGGACCGACGCCGAAGCCGCGGGGACCCGCGCCGGTGAGATCCGGGCGTCCGAAGAGGCGCGGATGCTCGAGGCCGTGACATCCCTCCTCGCCTCGCAGGATCTCAACGTCGTCGATCTTCCCGAGGGTCCGCTCAAGACCGCCCTGGCTCGCTGGCAGGCGGAGGGCGAAGGCAACCTCCTGCATCATCTCGGAAGCATCGCCTTCATCGCCCGCGATGCCTCGGAGGCGGCGATCAACATCGGCTGGATGACCTACGACATCGGCGAGGTCGCCCGCGCGACCCAGACGATCGCCGGCGCCGCCGAGGAGATGGCGGCCTCCATCGCGGAGGTCGCGCAGACCTCCGATACCGTGGTGCAGGTGGCCCAGGGCGCCCTGGAGGCGATGCAGGGCTGCATCGGCGACGGGCACCAGGCCCGCACCGCGATGGAGGAGATCGACGGCCGCACCGCGCAGATCTCCGACCGGGTGGTGGTGCTGGAACGCGCCGTGGCGGAGATCGAGATGATGGCCAACGCCATCGCGGCGATCTCGAGCCAGACCAACCTCCTGGCCCTGAACGCCACGATCGAGGCCGCCCGTGCGGGCGAGGCCGGCCGCGGCTTCTCCGTGGTGGCCGCCGAGGTGAAGTCGCTCTCGGCCCAGACCGCGAAATCCACCGGCGAGATCCGCGCCCTGCTCGGCACCCTCACCGCCGAGATGGGGTCGATCTCCCAGGCCGTTCACGAGAGCCGGAATGCCGTCACCTCCGGCCGCACCATCGTCGAGCAGCTCGAACGGCGCGTGGGCGAGACCAACGATCGCATCGGCCAGGCGAGCGACCTGAACCGGGCCATCGCCCAGATGCTCGGCCAGCAGCGCTCCGCCACGAGCGAGATCTCCACCAGCGTCCAGAACATCGCCGCGAAGGCCACCAAGACCCACGAGGAGATCGAGCAGATCACCAACCGCCTCGTGCGCGCGGAAGGGTTCGGCCAGACCGCCCTCGAACCGCCGGCGAACCCGCATCATTCCTATCCGCTGGTGCGCCTGCCGGCCGATCTCGGAGTCTGGAAGCGCAAGCTCGCCCGGGTCCTCGTCGGCCTCGCGACGCCGGATCCCAGCCTCGCGACGATGACGGGCGGCCGGCACAGCGTCGCGGCGGAGCTGCGCAACAGCCCCCTGCGGGAGCATCCGGCGTTGGCCCGCTTCGCCGAAGCCGAGGTGACCGCCCAGGCCGAGGCCGAACGCATGGTCAAGGCGGTGGCGGCCAACGATTGGGATATCGGCACGCCCGCCTACAAGGCCGCCACCGAGGCGATGCGGACGATGATCGCCGCCGCCAAGGAGATGGTCGGCCGCGCCTGATTCCGGCCTCCCGCCGATCGGTTCGGTCGATCGCGGCGGTCTCGTATGCGGGCGCCCTCCCTGGCGAACAGGGCGACCGCATGACCCGACCGAGATCGACGGGACACGGTCCCACCGGACCCGGAGCGGACCCTTTCCGGGTCCCCCGGATCACGGACGAACGCTCGACCTCTCGGCTCCGCATCGCATTGTCCCGCATGGGATCGGTCATCGCCTCGGCGCGAGGTCCCCCTAGACCTCATCGCCATCGAACCAGGCGCCGATGACCTCGTCCGTGCGCCAGACGACCTTGCACGGCTGAGCCCTGTCGAAGAACAGGGAATAGAGGACGAAACGGTCGGGGACCACGGTGGTGTCGATCATCACCAGGTAGGCGCCGAGGTCCGTTGCCTCCTGGATCACGCATCCCTTGTGCGTGTGTTCGTCGATTGCGATGAAGCCGAACGCCGTCTGGGTATCCCGCTCGGAAGGAAGCAACGCAGTTGCGGCCATCGGACCCCTCTCCCGGGTGGAGGCACCCGGCGCTATCGGCCTGTCATCGGTCCCATCATTTGTTAACATAACCCTTCAAGAATCAATCCTCGTGCGAATTTTTCTCGTTTGAAGATGCATTTTCGAAGCTCGGTCCGATATCGTTCGGTCGTTGCCTCCTCGAGCGAAGCCCCATCCGTCGTTCGGAAGGCCTCGGTCGGATGCGATCGCAGGCCCGTTCGCGACGGTTCGACCGCGCCCCGGCCCTTGTGCTGGCCGGGCGTTCGGGCATGGCTCTTCTCCAAAAGACGGAGGAGCCCGATCCCGTGTCCGACGCCCTGATCCCGCATGACCGGCCGGTGCCGGCCCGGTTCAACGCCGCCCGCCATTGTCTGGCCGAGAATGCCCGCCGGAGCCCCGACAAGGTCGCCCTGGTGATGGCCCGGGGCGGCGGATCGGCGACCCACCTCACCTTCGGCGAGGCCGACCGCGCGGTCCGGGGCATCGGCCGGGGGCTGCGCGAGGCCGGGCTCCGGCCCGGCGACCGGGTGATGATCCGCATGGGCAACGAGGCGGATTACGTCCTCGTCTATTTCGGCGCCCTCGCCGCCGGCCTCGTGGCCCTGCCCTCCTCGCCGCAATTGACGGCGGGCGAGGCGGCGTTCCTGATGGAGAATTCCGGCGCGCGCGCGGTGGTGGCGGGGGCCGATCGCCCGATCGACCGGGATGGGCTGGACGGCCGCCTCCTGCTCGGATCGGCCGACATCGCCGCCATGAAGGCCGGCCCGGCGCTCGCCGACTACGCCGACACCGCGGCCGACGATCCGGCGACCCTGGTCTACACCTCCGGCACCACCAGCCGTCCCAAGGGCGTGCTGCACGCCCATCGGGCGATCTACGGACGGCGCCCGATGCACGCGCATTGGCTCGGCCTC
>JAKONB010000046.1 GCA_022702195.1 Beijerinckiaceae bacterium
CGCTCGCCCTGTGGAAGCGCCTCGACATGGTCGGCGACGTGATCTCGGACGAGGACAAGGCACGGGTGCAGAAGGAAGGTCAGATCGAGCTTCCCGAATACGAGGCTCGGGTCGCGCGCGGCGAAAGCTGAGGCCCGCGACTAAGTTAAATGAGAAGGGCGTGGTCCGTCATTTCGGACCACGCCCTTTTTTCTTTCGTGTCCACTCGTTGGCCGAACCGAAGCCAACCAACTTCGAGTCTGTCATGCACCGCCGCGATAGCAGCGGATCTCGGCTTCCGCCTGCGCGCGGCGCAGCTCGGCGACCTTGTCGTCGAACACCTTGGTGGATTTGAACGCCGTTGTGCGCTGGCCGATGCCCTGACGCATCGACAGCACGGTGCTGGCCTCGACATAGCGGTCGTAAGGCAGGATCGAGGCGAGGGCGTCGAGCGAACACGAGCAGCGCGAGAGCGATTCCCGCGACTGGCCGTTGGCGGCCATGCAGCCGAAAATGTAGTCGGCCCGCGCCTCGGTGGGATAATCGTTCTCGAGGTCGGCGGCCGAAACCGGCCCCGGGAGGCAGACCAGCGCCGCAGCGCCGGCCAGGATTCCGAACGCCGCGCGCTCAACCCGCTTTCGGATCATAAGTCAGTTTCTCCTGGAGGAGTTCTCCGCCCTCGGCGTTCTTCGATTGCGCCTCGATGGAAACGAGTTCGCCCGGCACCGCCTCGGACGTGATGAACGTGTATTTCAGGTTGTCGAGCCCGCGCATCCGTTCCTTCATCTTGTCGTCGCGGAAGGGTTGCGTCTCGATCCGCCATCCCGCCACCGTCTGGCCCTTGTAGTCCACATTGGTCGGCGTGACGGTGGCGTTCTCGCGCAGGGCCTTGCGGATGGCGTTCTTGATATAGCGCGGATTGGCCATGAGCACCCGCGACAGATCCATCAGGTGGTGCTCGAGAAACAGGGTCATGACCGGGTTGCCCGGCATGTCCTCGAACGGTCCGGCCGGAAAGCGGTTGGCGCCCGAGAACATCTCCACTCGGATGGTGCGGTTGTCGGGTTTGTCGCCGGGCTCGATGCCGAGCTTGATTGTGTCGTCCATGGGCGGGCCGAACGGCCCCTTGGAAATGCCGCTGCGTCGCACGTAATCGTAGGTCAGCTTGGTACCGGGTGCGACGTTCTTCATCTGCGGCTGCTCGAACAGCAGGTCCGAGGCGTTGGGCGTGCCGGTGTTGGCCTGGGTGACCGGCGGCGCCTCCGCCGCGGGTGTGCCCTGCGCGGCGGCCGGCAGGGCGGCGAGCATCAGCAGGGCGGCGAGCGTGACGGGCTTCAAAGCGGCGCATCCTCTTTCAGCGGCGAGCGGACATTCGGCTGCACGTTGGAGCCGATGGTCCGGTAGACGTAATCGGGCGGGGTCTCGGCGGCTTCCTCCACGGCGAGTTCGCGCACCTTGGCATGGAGCGGGGAGAGCGAGCAGGCCGGATCGGTGGCCGCCGCATCACCGGCCAACGCCAGGGCCTGACAGCGGCAACCGCCCCAATCCTTCTCGCGCCGATCGCAGGAGCGACAAGGCTCCTGCATCCAATCGGTTCCCCGGTAGGCGGTGAAGGCCGGGGAATGCGCCCAGATATCGCTCAGGGAATGCTCGGTGACGTACCAGAATTCCAGCTGCTTGATCGTCTCCGCCGCGTGGCAGGGCAAGACCTTGCCCTGCGGGGTGACGTTCATGAGCTTGCGGCCCCAGCCACCGGCGCAGGCCTTGGGATATTTGGCGTAGTAATCCGGCACCACGAGGTCGATGACGAGCTGGCCCTTGAGGCGCTCGCGCGCCGCCTCGACGATGCGGATCGAGTCGTCCACCTGCGCCTTGTTCGGCATTAAGGCGGCGCGGTTCACGTAGGCCCAGCCGTAATACTGGGTGTGGGCCACTTCCAGCCGCTTGGCGCCGAGCTTCACCGCGAGGTCGATGAAGCCCTCGACCTCGTGGATGTTGCCGCGATGGATCACCGAATTCAGGGTGAGCGGCAGGCCGAGCTGGGTCACGCGCTCGGCGAAGGCGAATTTCTGCGGCTGCGCGTTCTTCAGGCCGCCGATTTTCTCCGCATTGGCGGCATCGACGCCCTGGACCGAGAGCTGCACGTGGTCGAGGCCGACATCGTAGAGCGCGTCGAGCTTCTGCAGCGCCCCCCCGACGCCCGAGGTGATCAGATTCGAGTAGAGCCCGAGCTTGGCGCAGGTCTGGGTGATCTCGACGATGTCGTTGCGGGCGGTGGGCTCGCCACCCGAGAGGTGAACGTGGAGCACGCCGAGCCCGGCTGCCTCGGTCAGCACACGCTGCCACGTCGCCGTGTCGAGTTCGCCCGAGCGCCGGTCGAGTTCGAGGGGATTCGAGCAATAGGGGCAGCGCAGCGGGCAGCGATGGGTCAGCTCGGCGAGGAGCCCGACCGGCGCAGGCAGGATCGGCGTGATCGCGTTCATCGCTCCAGAACCCGTTTCGTGGCCAGATCGTTCAGCATCACGAGGATGTCGGTCTCGATCACGGAACGGTCGGCGGTGAATTTCTCGGCGAGGAGGCCGGCGATGTCGCGGACAGTGCGGGCGCCATCGACCAGTTCCAGCACCATCACGGCATTGGCATCCAGGTCGAAGGTGCGCTCGGGCGCCAGCAGCACGTACTGGCCGCGCACCGCATCGTGGCGCAGGCGCACGCCACGCGGCAGGCGCGGCACGTCGTCCGGTCCGATCGTGCCGGTGCCGGCGGCCTGCGGAGTCGCGGCGTCCGGCGCGACCGCCTCGTCCACCAGACCGGTGCCGGGCGTCCAGGCATCGGGTGGGATGAGGCCGGGGGCGACATAGGCGAAGTAGAGCGCGTCGAGCTGCGTCCACAGCACGTTGCACTTGAAGGTCAGGGCCGCCATCGCCTGGCGCTGCAACTCCGGCGTGGTGGCGTGGGTCTGCACGTAGTCGAGGGCGAAATCGGCGTCGCGCGGCGCCTGGGTCAGGCGCTTGTCGAAATAGGCCAAAGTGTCCGTGGTGATGAAATCGTAGTTCTTCAGCATCCCGGCGACACGCTCGGAGATGATGGTCGGCGAGAACATCTCGGTGAGTGAGGAGGCGATCGCCTCGAGCAGCGAGCGCTCTTTCACGAAATGCACGTAGGCATCCACGGAGAACCGAGTGGCGGACAGGATGCCCTGGGTCGATTCCACGTAATCGCGGCGGAAGCCGACGCCCTCGGCGAGCTTCAGCCACCGCTCGATGCCGCCGTCGCCAGGGGCGTCGCCGTCGTGGTCGACGATACGCTGGCGCCAGATCCGGCGCAGGCCCGCATCCTCCATCCTGGCCAGGACGGCGGCGTCCTTGATCGGGATCATCGCCTGATAATAGTAGCGGTTGAGCGCCCAGGCGCGGACCTGATCCTTGTTCA
>JAKONB010000063.1 GCA_022702195.1 Beijerinckiaceae bacterium
GGGGGCGCCCTTCAGCTCGACGAGGCACATCCGGCAATTGCCTGCGATGGACAGCCGCTCGTGAAAGCAGAAGCGCGGAATTTCCGCGCCCGCGATCTCGCAGGCCTGGAGCAACGTGTACTCCGCCGGGACGTCGACTTCGGTGCCGTCCACGATGAGCTTGGTCATTGGCGTGTTTCCCGAGTCGCTGCGGCGGCGTCCGGCTCGCCGAAGCGGAGCAGGTTCCCGGCCGGGTCCCAGACGTAGAATTCGCGCATGCCCCATTCGCGCGTCTGCACGGGGCTGATCCGGCCGCCCTCGGTCGCGGCCTCGAGGCCGGCCCGGACGGACTCGATGTCGGTCACGCGGATATAGGCGGAGGTGTTCTCGGCGATGTGCCGGTCCGGACAGGCCCAGAAGTGAAGCTCGACCCCCTCGCGCTCCACGATGGCATAAGTGTCCATCACCAGCCCGACGGAGAAGCCGAGCTTGTCACGATACCAATCGGCTGCCGCGCTCGGATCCGGAGCGGCAAGCAGCGGGCAGGCTCTGGCGAGGCCGACCATCGCGCTCTACTCCGCCGCCATCGGCACGGGATCGGAATGCGGATTGGCGCTGTAGCGATCGATCCGCTTCTCGATCTCGGGGCGGAAATGCCGGATCAGTCCCTGGATCGGCCAAGCCGCCGCATCGCCCAGCGCGCAGATCGTGTGACCCTCGATCTGCTTCGTCACGTCGAGCAGCATGTCGATCTCGCGGCGCTGGGCGCGGCCCTCGGCCATGCGCAGCATCACCCGCCACATCCAGCCCGTGCCCTCGCGGCACGGGGTGCACTGGCCGCAGGATTCGTGCTTGTAGAAGTAGGCGATGCGGGCGATGGCCGCGACGATGTCGGTGGATTTGTCGAGCACGATCACCGCCGCGGTGCCGAGGCCGGAGCCGAGGCCGCGCAGGGTGTCGAAATCCATCTTGGCGTCGATGATCTGCTCGGCCGGCACCAGCGGCACCGAGGAGCCGCCGGGGATCGAGCAGAGCAGGTTGTCCCAGCCACCGCGCATGCCGCCGCAATGCTTGTCGATCAGCTCGCGGAAGGTGATCCCGAGTTCTTCCTCGACGTTGCACGGCTTGTTGACGTGGCCGGACACGCAGAACAGCTTGGTGCCGGTGTTGTTCTTGCCGCCGAGCCCCGCGAACCAGGCGCCGCCCCGGCGCAGGATGGTGCCGGCGACCGCGATCGACTCGACGTTGTTCACCGTGGTGGGGCAGCCGTAGAGGCCCATATTGGCCGGGAAGGGCGGCTTCAAGCGCGGCATGCCCTTCTTGCCCTCGAGGCTCTCGAGCAGGGCCGTCTCTTCGCCGCAGATGTAAGCGCCGGCGCCGTGATGGACGTAGATGTCGAACGGGTAGCCGTGGACGTTGTCCTGGCCGACGAGGCGGGCCGCATAGGCCTCGTCCACCGCCCGCTGGAGCGCGTGCTTCTCGGCCACGTACTCGCCACGGATGTAGATGTAGCAGGCATGGGCCGCCATCGCGAAGGACGCCAGCATGCAGCCCTCGATCAGGAGATGCGGATCGTGCCGCATGATCTCCCGGTCCTTGCAGGTACCCGGCTCCGACTCGTCGGCGTTCACCACGAGATAGTGCGGACGCCCGTCGGACTTCTTGGGCATGAACGACCATTTCAGGCCGGTGGGGAAGCCGGCGCCGCCTCGGCCGCGCAGACCCGACTGCTTCATCTCCTCGATGATCCAGTCACGGCCCATCTCGAGCAGGAACTTGGTCCCGTCCCAGGTGCCGCGCTGCTTGGCCGCTTCCAGCCCCGGTGAATGCAGGCCGTAGAGGTTCGTGAAGATGCGATCCTGATCGGAGAGCATGTCAGTTCCCCCTGTCCTTGGCAGCCTGGTCCGTGGCCGCGGGCTCGTCCTCGGTGGCCCCGGAGGCGACGGGCTGTTGCGGCGGCTCGGTGCGCGGCAGGGGTGATTGCGTCCCGGCCTCGGCGCCGGCAGCCTCACCCTCGGCGATCGCTTCGGCGGATGGCTTGGCCGCGTGGCCCGGCTTGGCCGAGGACTCGGTGCGATCGGCCGCATCGGCCTCGTCGCTCGCCGTCACGGGCTTTTCGCCGGACGCGTTGCGCTGGGCGGGCGCGTCCGTCGCGCCCTTGTGCTCGGCGCGGCCCGCATCCGGCCGGGCCGGCTTCGGATCGGCGGCGGCGCGCTGGTCACTCGACGCGGCCTCGCTCTTGCCGCTCTCCGCCTTGGCCGGCTCGGTCCCGGCCTGGTCGGGCTTGGACTCACCGGATGTCGCCTCGTCCGCCTTCTCCTCGAAGCGCTTGCGCCAAGCGCCCACCCGGGAGCCGTCGAACAGGCTTGCATCGGTGAGCGTGTCGGCGCCACCCAGGGGCTCCGAGGAGGTTCGCCCCACCTGCGAACCAATCTTCACCGGGCGACCGGCGGCCAGATCGTCCATCAGCGCGTTGAGCGAATCCGGCGTCAGGTCCTCGTAGTAATCCTGGTTGATCTGCACCATCGGCGCGTTGCAGCAGGCGCCGAGGCACTCGACTTCGAGCCAGGAGAAATTGCCGTCGGCGCTGACATGGCCGGGCGGTCCGAGGCGGGTGTGCAGCATGTCCTTCAGCTCGCGGGCGCCGCAGGAATCGCACGGCACCGTCCCGCAGAGCTGGATCCAGAACCGGCCCACCGGCTCCAAAGCGAACATCGTGTAGAAGGTCGCGACTTCGAGGACGCGGATATGCGGCATGCCGAGTTCGGCGGCCACCGCCTCGATCGCGGCGCGCGGCAGCCAACCGCCATTCTGCTCCTGCGCCTTCCACAGCAGCGGGATCACCGCGGAGGCCTGGCGCCCCTCGGGATACTTCTCGATCTGGCCCTTGGCCCATTCGGCGTTCTCGGGCGAGAACGCGAAGGAGGCGGGCTGCTCGGCGGCGGGGGCGAGTCTGCGATTGGCCATCAGTCCGAAACCTTACCCGTCACCGGTCCACTTCGCCGAACACGATGTCCAGCGTGCCGAGCACGCAGGACACGTCGGCCAGCATGTGGCCGCGGCACATCCAGTCCATCGCCTGAAGATGGGCGAAGCCCGGAGCGCGAATCTTGCAGCGATACGGCTTGTTGGTGCCGTCGGCCACGAGGTAGACGCCGAACTCGCCCTTGGGCGCCTCCACCGCGGCGTAGACCTCGCCGGCCGGAACGTGGAAGCCCTCGGTGTAGAGCTTGAAATGGTGGATCAGCGCCTCCATCGAGCGCTTCATCTCCCGGCGCGGCGGCGGCGCGAACTTGCCGTCCGTGGCCGCGATCGGCCCCTGGCCGGCGGGCTCGCGCAGCTTCACGCAGCACTGCTTCATGATCTTGGCCGATTCGCGCATCTCTTCCATGCGGATGACCTGGCGATCGTAGGTGTCGCCGTTCTTCCCCACCGGGATGTCGAAGACCATTTCCTCATAGGCTTCGTAGGGCTGAGACTTGCGCAAATCCCACGGAATGCCGGAGCCGCGCACCATCACGCCCGAGAAGCCCCAGGCCATCGCTTCGTCCACGGTGACGATGCCGATATCGACGTTGCGCTGCTTGAAGATGCGGTTCGACATGACGAGGTCGTCGAGATCGTCCACCACCTGGAGGAAGGGGTCGATGAAGGCCTCGATGTCGTCGATCAGCGCGGGCGGCAGATCCTGGTGCACGCCGCCGGGCCGGAAGTAATTGGCGTGGAGCCGCGCACCCGACGCGCGCTCGTAGAAGATCATCAGCTTCTCGCGCTCCTCGAAGCCCCAGAGCGGGGGCGTCAG
>JAKONB010000076.1 GCA_022702195.1 Beijerinckiaceae bacterium
GACAAGACCGGCGACATTTTCGAACAGAATAAAACGAGGCTTGAGTTCACCTGCAAGACGCACAAATTCGTGGAACAGACGCCCCCTAGGATCGTCCAAACCCTTCATGCTTCCAGCCGAGCTGAAAGGCTGGCATGGCGGCCCGCCAGTGAGAAGGTCGACCCGCTCCCGATTCGGGTTAAGGTCTGCCGCCGACAGATCGCATACATTAGCTGTCAGAATACGCGCGTTCTTAAAATGACCTCGCAACTGATTTTGTCGCAACGTTTCTGTTGCATCCCGGTCAATATCAACCGCACTTAGACATTGCCATCCGGCCGCTTCCATGCTGCCCGATAGCCCTCCCGCACCAGCAAAAAGGTCGATCGTTGTAAATCGCACGGCGGTCCTCTCAACGATGGCTTCTTCGACTACGGCACCCCCGTAGGTCAACTACCGACCCTGCTGGGCACTCACAATGGACGGGATAGGTTGTCGTTTGGTCACAATCTGAGCCATACGCGATTGCCGCGCCCATCCGCACTTTGCCGGATCATTCCGTCTATCTTGAGCGTACGGAATGCCCTTCGCACCCGCCGCGTGTGAGTAGGCATGAGCTTTTGATCCCGCGCGTCGTTACCGGTAAGTGACAGAATGGACTGCGCAATCTTCCGACTTGTCCTCGTTGCCGCAGCGTACCCCAGGGGTGTCCAGAATGCCCCACGTGAGTTCACCCCGCCCGAACAGAGCCTGCGCTTCTAACGAGGCATGGTGACGTCTAGATCGCCCTCATAACCTAAAGTTGAGACAGCCCGGTCTATCGCCTCCGTGTCGTTCTTAATCCCGGCCATTCGGTCGCGAAGTCGTGGCGCCTCGCCGTACGAATCGGCGCGTTTCGTGAGCAAAGCCAAGATGGTGTGCTCGGACGTGTCGAGGCGTAAGCAGCGAATAGAATCGATTTCCTCTGTATTATAGCTCAAGCTGACGCCATCGATAAGCATTTTTCCAGATTATCTTGCTGGTTAATAACGTGTTTTTAGATTGCTAGCTCATCAATTGAGGCGATCACTTCGCCCGCGCTTCCACCCATTCCCGATCCCGAACCGCCTGCGCCGCCCGCGCCTCGGCGGCATAGGCCGCCTGCTCGGCCCGGAGCGCGCGCAGGCGCTTCGCCTCCCGGGCGGCCATCCGGCGGCGATGCGCTTCGGTCGCGCGCTTCTGCGCCTCCAGCTCGGCCACGGTGATGGGTTGGGGCGGCGGCTTCGGCTCGGTCCGGGCGGGCCGGGGTGGTGCCGGACGCGGGGGTGGTTCCGGCCGATGCGGCGCCTCGGTCCGGGCGATCGCCTGCGCCAGGGTCAGGCCGGCGGCGGCGGCGATGCGGGTGGCGGCGGCCGCGCCGGCGGCGCGCTCCCCCGGCGTGGCGCCGCCCAGCATCAGGCCGCGGCACTTGGCGAATCGGTCGCGGTCGAGGGCGGCCAAGGCGGCTCAGCGCTTCTTGTTGCCGCGCGGGCCGGTGGCCACCGGGGTGTTCTGGCGGTTCTCGGCGTGGAGCTTGCGCCAGCGGTCGAGGCGCTCGGGGTCGAGGGTGCCGTCCGCCACCGCCGCCCGCACCGCGCAGCCGGGCTCGTGGGCGTGGGTGCAGTCGCGGAACCGGCAGTGCGGCTCCAGCTCGGTGATCTCGGCGAACAGGGAATCGATGCCTTGCGCCGAATCGCTCACGTGCAGGGTGCGCATCCCCGGCGTGTCGACGACCCAGCCGCCCCCCGCCACCGCGTGGAGCGAGCGCGCCGTGGTGGTGTGGCGGCCCTTGGCATCGTGCGCGCGGATGCCGCCGGTGGCCTGGGGGGCCTCCTGCTCCGCGCCGGCCAGCGCGTTCACCAGGGTCGACTTGCCCACCCCCGAGGAGCCGATCACCGCCACGGTGAGCCCCGGGCCGCACCAGGGGCTCAGCGCCGCCACGTCCCCGGCGCGCGGGTTCACGAACACCACCGGCAGATCGCGCTGCAGCGCCGCCGCCCGGTCGCGATAGGCGGCCGGATCGTCGGTGGTGTCGGCCTTGGTGAGCACGATCACCGGGGCGGTGCCGGCCTGGTTGGCCAAAGCGAGGTAGCGTTCCAGCCGCGCCGGATTGAAATCCGCGTTGCAGGAGGTGACGATGAGCAACGTGTCGACATTGGCGGCGGCGAGCTGGGGCACCTTCCCGCCCTCGGTGCGGCGGGCGAGCAGCGTGCGGCGCTCCAGCCGCCGCCGCAGGGTCAGGGTGTCGGGCTCCACCAGCACCCAATCCCCCACCGCGAAATCGCCGGTGTTGGTGTGGACCGGCAGTACCAGCCGGACCGGGCCCGCCTCGCCCACCGCGCTCATGCGCGCCCGGTGCACCGTGGCGATCCGCACCGGCACCAAGGCATGGTCGTCGGGGCCGCATTGCCCGGCGAAGGTCTCCGACCAGCCGAGATCGGGCAGGGCGACGGAATCCGTCATGATCTGGTCCGATCCGGTGATGTTTTGGGGAGTGGCGGCAGGATGTCGGCGGTCCGTCCGAGCGTATCGGGATGGGAAACGTCTGTCCGCCCGCACGCGAAGATTATGGGTCGTCGGCAGGACGTCGTCCCGCGTCTCGGGCGGTGCGCGGTGCTCACACCCGGAACCGCGCGGCGTGGCTGCCGATCTCGTCCAGGGCGGTGGGGGCGGCGCCGGCCCGCTCCAGGGTCTCGCGCAATTGCCGGGGGCCGACCCCGCCCGGCACCGCCAGCAGGAGGCTGCCGCCATCGGCCCCGAGGGCCACCACCTCGCCGTAGAGGTCCTGCAGGGCGCGCCGGGCCTCCGGCCCCCAGGCTTCCACCCGGGCGGCGTGCAGCACCCAGTCGCGCTGGGCGGCGGCCGGATCGTCCAGGGGCTTGGCCACCACGAAGACCGGGGTGCCCGCCGGATGGGCCGGGCGCTCGATGAAGGGCAGGCGGGCGATCACCTTCGGGCGGCCCTCGCCCACCAGCCCCTCCCACCAGGGCGTCTCGAGGACCGGCGCCTCGCCGGCGGGCGTGTCGCTGCGCAGGCGGAACATGCCGAGATCGCCGCGCGAGGCCGCCACGGCGGCGATCACCGCGCCGCAATCGGGATGTGGCCGGTAGGGCACCGTGAAGCCGAAATGGAAGCGGGCCGAATCGCGCATCGGCGCGTCCCCGCCCGAGACGTCGGCATGGACCGCGAACGGCGCCTGCACCCAGGTGAAGGTGGCGATGATGACCCGCCAGATGCCCTCCACCGTGTCGAGGGGCACGAGCCCGCGATGGCGCTCGGCCACGCGGCGCATCATCGAGGCCTCGCGTCCGGGCCGGAAGGCCGAGCCGCTGGCCGAGGTGCCCTTCACGGCGATGAGCCGGTCGATGATCGTGCCGCGCTGGATCAGCAGGGCGTGCATCTCGGCGTCGATCCGGTCGATCTCGGCGCGGAGATCCGCCAGGTTGTCGAGCGGCGGCGCGGGTCGCGTGGGGAAGCGCATGCGGGGTCTTTGAGGGAGGGTCTGTCGCGGAGG
>JAKONB010000141.1 GCA_022702195.1 Beijerinckiaceae bacterium
CGACCCAGATATAGGCCAGCACGGTGATGACCAGGGCGGGCGTGTTGAGGAGGATGAGCAGGGGCGTGTCGAGGACGAGGTTCAGGCGGCGCCACCGTCCCAGCGCGATGCCGAGCAGCACGCCGAGCCCCATCGCGATCACGAAGGAGACCGCGACGCGCGTCAGGGTGATCCCCACGTTCCACCACAGGTCGCCGGTGGCGGATTCGCGGATGATGAAATCGAGGATGGTCAGGGGAGCGGGCAGAAGCCGCGAGGCGGCCAGCGAGGCCGCCGCCTGCCACCCGGCCAGCAGCACGAGGACGGAGACGAGACGGGTGGCAAAGCCCATGGGCTAGGCGGGCCGCGAGGGCTTGGGCACCCGCACCGGTCCGTCAACCATTCCGGGTTCCGTCGAAGTAGAGGCCGGGGGGCAGGGTCGCGCCGGATCCGACGAGTTTCTCGCCCCCCAGCCGCGCCAGCACTTCGTAGAGCCGCTCGCCGTCCTTGCGTTCGGTGTCGAGGGGTCGGCGCGGAATGCCGGCCAGGAAATCGCGCTTGAGCACCGCGAAGGTCGCCTCGTCCTCCGCCGCCATCAGGGGCCGCACCACGTCCCAGGTCGCGGGATCGTTGGCGAGCATCTCCTTGGCCGTCTTCGAAGCCCGTGCGAAGCCGGCCACCGCGTCGGATTTCTCCGCGACGGCCGTGCCCTCGAACAGGTAGCCGATCAGCGCCATCGCTCCGGTGGCGCCGAAGGCCCGCATGATGTCGTCCGAACCGATCAGGCGCCGGAAGCCCTTGGCCTCCAGGCGGGCGCAATAGGTCCAGTAGAGCAGGCCGGCATCGAGATCGCCCTGTTCGAGCTTGAGCGCGAGGAGCGGCGGCGCGCCGAAGGCGAGGGTCGCCTCCGTCTCGAGATCGATCCCGGCGGAATCGCGGGCCTGCGCCTTGAGCAGCAGCCAGTTCTTGTCGAGCGGCCCCCCGGCGATGCCGAGGCGCTTGCCCTTGAGATCCTTCAGCGAGGCGATGGGGCTGCCGGCCGGCAGCATCAGCGATCCCTCGGTTGTCGAGTAGGGGAAGAAGCGGATCGCCCTGCCCTCGTTGCCGAGGCGGGCGGCCCAGAGCAGGTCGCCGACGATGGTGTCGACCTGGCCGCCCAGGAAGGCGATGCGCGCCGCGTCGTTGCCGGCGAGCTTCACCACGTCGAGGGTGAAGCCGTTGGCGGTGTCGAGGCCCCGCGCCTTGATCACCGCCGCCTCCCAGGCCACCGTTCCGAACGGCAGGCTGCCGACGCGGATGGCCGGCGCGGCGGCGCGGGCCGGTCGGGTGAGGATCGTGGCCAAGATCGTGGGCAGGAACGCTGCCGTCGCGAGCAATCCGCGCCGTGACAGCATGGACGCACCCTCCCTGGTGGGCTGAAGCGGCCGCTCGAACTCCGCGGCGGCGGAGGGCGGCCCATTGGGGATCTTCATAGGAAATCCCTCGTCGGCCGTCCACCGTCCGGGCGGGTCCGACCCCCGCGACGCGATGGCCGTCCCCGCCCGACGCCTTGCACCGCGTTCGCCGCCGGGCCAGGATTCCCGGCCCCATTCCCCCGCACCGGAGTTTCACCCATGGCCGAACCTCGCGAAGGCGTCCTCGACGACGCGACCATCGCGGCGCGCCTCGCGCGCGACTTGCCGGACTGGCGTCTCGAGGAGGGCTGGATCAAGCGCACCTACAAGACCGCCGGCTGGAAGAGCACGCTGATGGTGATCAACACGGTGGGACACCTCGCCGAGGCGGCCTGGCACCATCCCGACCTGACCGCCTCCTACGCCTGGGTCGAGGTCCGCCTCACCAACCATGCCGCCAAGGGCGTCACCGAGAAGGATTTCGCCCTGGCCCGGAAGATCGAGGAGGTGGTCGGCTGGCAGCCGGGCCTCGAGGGCGGCGCCCTCGAGGGGACGCCGACCGATCCGCGCTTCGCCTACATCAAGCACGACAAGTGATGCGGTTTCCGGAGGATCGCTTCGGTCTGCCGTGAGCGCCGGTCCCCTCTCCCAGGGGGGAGAGGGAGCTCGTCGCGACCATGCCCGACGCAGCGCTCATCCGGAAGCCGGATGAGCGGGCCGGGCGGAGCGTCACCCGGCCCTACTCCGCACGCTTCACGCGCCGGCACTCGGTCTTGAGGTAGCTCGTCTTGCCGACCTCGTCGCGCAGGTCGGTGCGGGCGATGATCTCCTGCCAGCCATTGGTGCAGCCGAGCTCGTTGGCGACCCGGACCTTGCGCACCTCGCTCGCCTTGTCGTCGGAGCAGCCCTCGATCGGGATGGCGTTGGCGCAGACGAGGACGACAGCGATGAAGGTGTTCATGAACGGCATCCGGTGACACGGCGCGAGCGGGTGACCTGGCGCGGCCGAGGACCGCGCCAAGGCCGGGGCGGTTGGCCCAGAGCCGCCCTCACCCGATCGTGACGATGAGATCGGCGGAAAAGTTCTTCCCCTCCACGGGATTGGCCACCCAACGGGTGCGTCCGACCCGTAAATCATGCCCGGCATGGAAGTGGCCGGAGACCCAGAGGTCGGGCCGCGCGGCATCGGGCAGGTCGTCCAGCACCGTGGAGGCGTAGAAGGCCGGCAGCCACCACGGCACGCCCGGCGCCCCCCGGAACGCATCCGCCGCCGCCGTTCCCGCCGGGTGGTGCGTGACGCAGACGGTCGGACCCGCATGGGCCATCTCCAGTGTCGCCATGAGATCCGCTCGCTCGCCCGCATGGGCCGCCATGGCGTCCGCCGGGGACCAGACCGAGCCATCGCCGTTGCGGATCGCGCCGCGGAACTCGCGCGAGCCGGTGACCGGATCGGT
>JAKONB010000159.1 GCA_022702195.1 Beijerinckiaceae bacterium
AGACCCAACTCTGCATGGAGAAGGCGTTCACGGAGGCGGACAAGAAGCTCAACGCGGCCTATCAGAAGGCTCTCTCGGTGATCGACCACGACGATGGAGAAGACGATCAGGACCCGAAGGCCAAGGCCAAGTACAAGGCCGATTGGAAGGCCCGGTTGGCCGCGGCGCAACGGGCCTGGATCGCGTTCCGGGATGCCGATTGCGGCGACCTGACCGTCAGCGAATGGCACGGCGGCACCGGAATGGGACCGGCGCTGGACGCCTGCAAGTACGACAAGACCGTCCAGCGGACGGACGACCTCCTCAGCCGCTATCCGCTTCATTGACACGGGTATCCGCTCGAACGCTTCGGTGGGCACGGCCTCGACGGCCCCCTCTCCCGCTTGGGAGAGGGGTGGGGTAAGGGGCGTGGACGTTTCGGAGATGTCACACCCCTCTCCCTGTCCCTCTCCGTTCAGGAGAGCGGATCGGCGCTTGCAACAGACCGAACGGATCGACCCGAGACGGTAGGCACGGGCATCCCCGTGACCGTCACGGCGCGGCGGAGGCTTGCGGCGTGACGGTTCATCGGACCGGGCCGCCCGCCCTCGCGGGATGGTCGATCCGTTGCCGCGCCCGCCGGAATCGGCATCGCCCCCGGACCTCACGAACCCGACGGGTGCCGGCCGCGAAAGCAGCCCCCCGAAGAGTGACGGTCGATTCCGGAAGAACGTCGACTCACGACAGCAAGCCAAAACCCGATCAGGGACGGGTCCGGTCAATCGCAGGACCCTGTAAAGGATAAAGACTGGATCGTTCGACGGCGTTTCGAATCTTCGTTCTTCGCCGATCGGCATCTGCTACTCAGCCGCGGATCGCATTATCCGGCGCATGGGAGCGCCGATGGGAAAGTTTTCGATGTCTCTCGGTCCCTCGTCTTCGATTATTGCCTCGACATCGGGAGCTTCGCTGTCCCAATACGCCTTGAGCGCCGTTCAGGCTGTCTCGGGCCACACCGCCTACGACTACGACAAGACCTCGCAGGGGATCGCCAAGAATCCATCCAATATCGGCGTCGATTCCTCGGGTCAGTTCTATTCCTACGTGGATTGCTCGACTTGGGTGAACTACGCTCTTTCTTCGGTGTCGCCGCTTCATGCCGCGGTGATCGGTGCCGAGCGGAACGACGCGATCTTCAACCCGGCCTCCAAGACCATCAGCGCCTACAATCCCGCCAATCCGAGCAAGCCGTTCTCGGTGCATATGGACCAGAGTGCCGAGCCGTGGCCCCAGGCCAACGTGCACACCTACTTCTTCAATTCGATCGCGAACACGACGGACGGCTTCAGCAAGGTCGCGGACATCGGCCACCTTCGGGCCGGCGATCTCCTCGCCTGGTCCCTCGGCATCTACGCCGATCCGGCCAACCCGAATGCGAGTTCCGATCCGACGCTGACCAAGGCGAACGATACCGGCCACGTGATGGTCGTGGTGGGGCCGGCGTCCCTCTACCCCTCCCCCGAAGCGGGCAAGACATCGGCCATGCAATCCGGCCTCGGGACCGATCCGAAGACCGGCCAGCCCTATACGGTCTACGCCGTGCCGGTGGTCGATTCGAGCGATGTCCCCCACGCCCATACCTCCAGTGCCACCTTCGCCCCGCCGATCGCCGACAGCCGCCAGTACGGATCCGGCGACCTGCCGAAGGATGCGCCGTCCGGAGCCATCGCGGGCGGGCTCGGCACCGGGACGATCTATTTCAGCGTCGATTCGACTGGAACGATGCAGCAGTTTCGCTTCGATGCGAACAGCGGGGACAGTTGGCATCCCCTGGCCGGAGACGGCCTAGCGCAGAAGGTCGTCATCGCGGCCGCGCATCTGGAGAGCAGCATCGCCCTCACCGGCACCATGCTGAACAACGACCACAACCTTGTCGTGAACCTGCTCTCGAACGCCAGCCCGACACTGGGGGGCATCAGCTACGATACCGCCCCGGTCACGCTCACGGGCACCGGTGGGCTGGATCTCGAAGGGGCCGGAAGTCTCAAGCTCACGGGCGTCAACAGCTACGGCGGCGGCACCCTGCTCAACGTCACCGGGGGCACGCTCGAACTGGGCAACCTGAACGCGGCCGGCACCGGCACGATCCATTTCGGTGCCGGAGCCCAGACCCTGCGCATCGACCAGACCGGCACCCTGGCCAATCACATCGATCAGTTCTCGTTCGGGGACACCATCGACCTGCAGGGAATGTCATACGCGACGGTCAATACCCAGACCTACGATGCCGCGACGGGGACGCTCCACATCGGCCAGCCCAATGCGACGATGACGCTCAACATCGACGCCGCCCCCGCCGGGAGCGTCTACAAGCTCTCGGCCGACAGCGATGGCAGCACCCTCTTGAAGATCGTTCCGGGCACACCCGGCGCATCCCACGCCTACGCACCGTTCGACACCGCGCTCTACCTCGCCCACAACCCGGACGTTGCCCAATCCGGCATGAATCCCCTGATCCACTACTTCAATTTCGGGCAACAGGAAGGTCGTCAGGCTTACGCGGCGCCCGCCAAAGCGCCGGATTTTGCAAATCATCCGGGCTTCGACGCCGAGTTCTATCTCCTGTCGAATGCGGACGTGGCTCACGCGGCCCATGCCGAGACCCTGGGCGACGCCTTCGCCTTCGCCTATCAGCACTATGAGACCTTCGGCTGGCACGAGGGGCGCGCGCCCAACACCCTGTTCGATGTCGGCACTTACCTCGCCAAGAATGCGGACGTGGCCGCGGCCGGGATCGATCCCCTGCAGCATTACCACCAGTTCGGCTGGCATGAGGGGCGCGACCCCGCGTCCGGCTTCCACACCACGGCCTATCTCTCCCACAACCCGGACGTGGCGGCGGCCGAGATGGACCCGATGATGCATTACCTTCAGTTCGGGGCCTTCGAAGGCCGCGCGCTGCTGACCTGAAGCCCGATCGGCTCTCGCGACGACCCCGGTCGTGGTTCGCGCGCGAGGGCTGCCACGCCCACCTCGGCCGTGACCCGACGCGGTCGGTGCGGCGCCGTCGCCCGATCACGCTCGGCGGCCCCGGGGAATCCGACAGGAGGAGACGCGCGATGAAGCACAGGGATCGGCCGCTCACGGGCAGAACCGCCCCCGCCCGGTCACGCGAGGCACTGCGCGCCTCACGCACGGCGCCCCTCCGGCGCTGGCTCGCGGCCGCGATGCTCGGGGTGGTGGTCGGCCTCCTGCCCGGAGCGGCCCGCGCCCTCGACAACGTCGTGCCCATTCGCCTCGGCCTGCCGCCGCATGGCGGATTCAACCGGCTCCTCGTGAGCGTCACGGTCTGCAAGCCCGGGACGGCGCAATGCGCGACGGTGGATGACGTGATGATCGATACGGGCTCGACGGGCCTGCGGCTGCAGGCCTCGGCGCTGCCGGCCGGCTTTCACCTTCCCGACGCAACGGGGCCGGACCGGAAACCGCTGGCCGAGTGCCTGCATTTCGTCAGCAGCCGGGCCTGGGGCGGAATCGTCCATGCCGACCTGAGTCTGGGGCAGGGCAGCGTGGTCGCCCGGAACCTTCCGATCCAGGTGATCGGCGACGCGACGCGTCCGCGACCGGCGGATTGTCCGCCCTCCGCCGGTGCCCCGACCTCCAACGGCACGTTGGGCCTTGGCATGCATCCGTTCGATTGCAACGGAGCCTGCATCGCCAGTGCCCGGATGCCGCTCATCTACACCTGCGACGCCGCCGGTTGCGCACCGCTCCAGGGAGCCGTCGATCCGGCCTACCGGCTCCCCCATCCGGTGACCCGTTTCGGGACGCACAGCAACGGCTTCGTCCTCGACTTCCCGAACGCGCCGGCCGGCGGTGCGGACGCGGTCCGGGGCACCCTGACCCTCGGCATCGAGACCGCGGACAACAACCGGCTCGGCGCGGCGCAGCGGCTGATGCTCGGCCCGACCGGCCGCTTCACCACCCTCTACGACGGCCGCTCCTATCCGGGCAGCTACATCGATTCCGGGACCGAGACCTATGCGTTCGCGGATGACCGCTTGCCGGCCTGTCCGGTGAAGACCGCCGGCTATTGCCTCCAGCCGGCCCGCGTGCTGCGGGCGACCCTGGTGGGGCAGGACCAGGCGTCCATTCCGATGTCGTTCAAGGTCGGGAATTACGAACGCCTGCGCCAGGAGAATGTCGGGGCGTCGGACAGCCTGGCGGTCACGGCACAACCCGACAGTCCCGCCTTCGTGTGGGGGGCGCCGTTCTTCCTCGGCAAGCGGGTCTACCTCCTCATCGAGGGACAGAGCCTGCCGACCGGCCATGGCGTCCAGGGGCCGATATACGGCATCAGCCCGCATTGAAGGCGTGGGGGAGCGGGCTCGCCGGTGGCGGCCCGATCCGGCATCACCCGGACGTGTCCGATTCCTCGCGCCGCGTCGTCGCCTCGGCGCGGTCGCGGCGCAGGCCGCGCTTCAGAACCACGAGTTGCCAGATCGCCACCCCGAGGCCGAGGGCGAAGACCAGCCCGATATCGAAGAACGCGAAGAGCGAATCGCTCATTTCCCCGGGGTCCTCCTCCCTCTGGGTCCCTCACGGGCTGGCGGTGGCCTCGCGTTCGCGCAGGGTCGCGATGAGATCGAGCACCCGCACCGCCTGCCCGCTCACATCCCACCAGGGCGTCCTCGCCGCCACCGGACGGGCGGCGACCGCGTCCACCAGGAAGGCCGCCTCGGCGAGCGGGGGCGCCGTCCCGCCCCGTGAGGCCGGCCCCGGCAGCAGCGCGCGGGCCAGCAGGGCGGCCTTGCGGCGCCCGTCGACGCGGGCGCGGGTGGCGACCGGATCGAGACCGCCGCGCTCGAGTTCGCGGCCGATCTCCGCGTAGATCAGGCGCGCGGCGCGGATCGCCGGTCGGCAATCGCGGGGAAGGCCGGACACACCAGGTTCGGAGCGGGCGTAGAGGTCGTCGGCCACCGCGAGCAGCCGGCGGATGACCGCCTGCAAGGGCGGGCTCAGGACCGGATCGGCCAGGAACGCCTCGGGATCGAGGCCGGCCTCGCGCATCCAGGCGAGCGGCAGGTAGAGCCGCCCGGCCCGGGCATCCTCGCCGACGTCGCGGGCGATGTTGGTGAATTGCATGGCGACGCCGAGATCGCAGGCTCGCGCCAGCACATCGGGGTCCCGCACCCCCATCAGCACCGTCATCATTGCGCCGACGCTGCCGGCGACCCGGACCGCGTAGGCCGTGAGGTCGTTCAGGCTCTCGTAGCGGCGGCCGCGCGAATCCCAGGCCAGCCCTTCGATCAGCGCCGCCGGCAGGGCGTGCGGCAGGTGATGGGCGGTGACGAGATCGGCCATGGTCCGGTCGGCGGGGGCATCGGCGGGGGAATCGTCGTAGATCCGCGCCAGCCGGGCCGCGAGGCGCGCCAGGGCGGCCGGCCGGTCGCGCAGCGCCGCATCGTCGATGGCATCGTCGGACAGGCGGCAGAAGGCGTAGAGCCCGTAGGCCGGGCGCCGGACCCGGGCGGGCAGCAGGGCGGAGGCGGCGAAGAAGCTGCGCGATCCGGTGCGGATCGCCGCCCGGCAGGCGGCGTGATCGGCCTCGTCCGCGTGGGGAATCGCCCAGAGCGGGGGGCGTGACGCTTCAAGCATGGACGCGCGCATCCGGCACCACCCTGTCGAGAACCTTGGCCGAGGAGAGCACGCCGGGAAGGCCCGCACCCGGATGGGTACCGGCCCCGACGAGGTAGAGATTCCGGAACGCCGACGAGGCATTGTGCGGCCGGAACCAGGCCGATTGGGTCAGCACCGGTTCGAGCCCGAAGCCCGAGCCGCGAAAGCTGAGGAAATCGCTGGCGAAATCCGCCGGCGTCGTCACCCGCGAGGTCACGATCGAGCCGGACAGGCCCGGCATCACGGTGGCGTCCAGGTGGGTTTCGATGGAGCGGCGGTAGGGCTCGGCCAGGGCGGACCAATCCTGGCCGCCCGCCAGGTTCGGCACGGGGGCGAGCACGTAGAACCCGTCGCAGCCCGGCGGGGCCAGCAACGGATCGGTGGCGGTGGGGCGATGCAGGTAGAGGCTGAAATCCGGCGCCAGCACCTTGCGGACGAAGATGTCCGCGATCAGGTCGCGGTAGCGCGGCCCCATCAGGATGGTGTGGTGGGCGATGTCCGGAAATCTCCGGTTCGTGCCAAAATACCAGACGAACAGGCCCATGGAGGACTGCGCGGCCTTCAGCGTCGCCCGGCGCCAGCCGGCCCCCTCCCCGCCCAGCAGGGTCAGATAGGTGTGGGCGGAATCAGCATTGGAGACCACGATGTCGGCGGCGATGCGCGTCCCGTCCGCCAGGGTCACGCCGGTGGCGCGGCCCTGCGCGATGTCGATGCGGGCCACATCCGCGCCGCAGCGAACGGAGCCGCCCTGCCCGCCGATGAGGTTCACCAGGCCATCCACCAGCCGGCCGGTGCCGCCCATGGCGAAGTGGACGCCCCAGCGGCGCTCCAGATGGGCGATCAGGCAGTAGATCGCGCTCGCCCGGAACGGCGAGCCACCGATGAGCAGCGGGTGGAAGCTGAAGATCGTGCGCAGGCGCTCGTCGCGGATGTAGCGCGCCACGAGATCGTAGACCGAGCGGTGGCCACCGAGGCGAAGCAGCGCCGGCATGATCCGCAGCATGTCGCGCACCGAGGAGAAGGCCACGTGCCCGAGCTCCTCGAACCCGACCCGGCAGATCGCGGCGCTGCGCGCCATGAACCGCTCGTAGCCCGCGACATCCGCGGGGGAGAACCGCGCCACCTC
>JAKONB010000165.1 GCA_022702195.1 Beijerinckiaceae bacterium
TGGGCCGGGTCCCACGATCGGGGTCCGGCCCCTGCAATGGTACGGCTTCCGCCTGATCGCTTCGGGGGTCAGAGTCGCAACAGGTCCTTTCTCCCGTTTGGGAGAGGGTCGGGGTGAGGGGTGTGCCGTATGCGCACAGGTCACACACCGCACCCTGTCCATCTCCTTTCAGGAGGGGACCCGCCCTTGCAACGGACAGAACGGATCAACTGGAGGCGGGATGATGGAACTCCGTTCGGGGAGCGGCCGTCATCAAACCTGCCCCGCCCGGGCCGCAACGGCGCGCGATAGGACGGCGTCACCTGTTCGCCAACGTCGTCTCACCCGCGCGAAGTCCCACGATCCGCGCATGAGAATGAGCGTTCATTGACGCAAGAATGAACGTTCATTATGGTGACCGGGTACGCAGGAGGTCGCGATGAGCGTTTCGCACTCAAACCGCTGGCAGGACCCTGACGATCGGGCGCTCGCCTATCGGTCCGACGCGGCACGGATCCCGGGGGTGGTGTGGGCCGTCGCGACCCCGTCGCGCCTGACCCTCGCGGGTGCCGTGACCGTCGGATGGCTGGCACTCGTCGCGTGGACCGGAACCGGTCCCGACGGCTGGCAGGCCCGATCCTGCGCGGAGTTCGACCTGGGTCGTTCGTCCTGCGCGGCCGTCCGGTTCACGAAGGATCAGAGCCGCATCGCGTCCCATCCGCAGGTGGCGAACTTCACCCGATGAGCGCCGAGGCCAGCAACGTCATCGATGCCGGGCGCGGTCAGGCGACGCGCCGCGAGCATATCCTCGACGCCGCCGAGACCTGCTTCATCCGCAACGGCTTCCACCGGACCACCATGATGGATCTGGCCAAGGCGGCCGCGATGAGCGCCGGCAATTTCTACCGGTACTTCTCCTCGAAGGAAGCGATCGTGTTGGGCTTGGCCGAGCGCGACCGCGAGCGCGGCGCCTCCATGCTGGGCGAGTTGGAGAAGGGCGGCGACCGGCGTGCGGCGTTCTTCGGCATCCTGGAGCAATATTTCTCGGGCCTGACGCGCGAGGCCGCGGTGCTGCGTCTCGACATCTGGTCCGAGGCGACCCGCAATCCGGCCATCGCCGCGATGACCGAGCGCTCCGAGGCGGAAGCCCGCGCCTGGTTCATCGAGACGTTCGCGGCGCTCGCCACCGCCCCGGACTGCGATCCGCCCGCGCTCTATGCCTTCGTGAGCCGCCTCCTGAAGGGCGTCATCGTCGACCGGGCTCTGACGCCCGACTTCGAACCGGCCCCCGCGATCGCGCAGCTGCTGCTGTTGATCGATGCGGGTCTGGCCGGGCGCCTGCTGCCGTCATCCGATACCTCTGGGACACCTTCGCGATGAAGCGCGCCTGCAAGTTGACCGGCCCCGCCCTCCTCTCGCTCGGGTTCGCGCTGACCGCCTTCCCCGCGCGGGCCGAGGGCACGCCTGCGCCGGCCAAGGCGAGCCTGATCCCCGCCGTCAGCGTGGTCGAGGCGACCCGCCGCGAGATCATCGAGAGCGTCATCGTCACCGGGACCCTGGTGCCCCGAGACGAGATCCTGGTGACGCCGGAGATCGACGGCTACCGCGTCACCGAGGTGTTGGTCGAGGAGGGCATGCGCGTGCAGCGCGGGCAGGTGCTCGCCCGCCTGTCACACGACCTGATCGACCGCCTGCTGGCCCAGCAGACGGCGCTCGTCGACAAGGCGACCGCGGCGGTGCCTCAGGCCCAGAGCAACATCGAGCAGGCCGAGGCCGCCCGGACCGAAGCCCAACTCGGCCTCGAACGGGCGCAGTCGCTCATGAAGACCGGAAACACCACCGCGGTGGTGATGGAGCAGCGCATCTCCGCCGCACGCTCGGCCGAGAGCCGTCTGGCCTTTACCAAGAACGGGCTCCTCATCGCCAACGCCGAGCTCGCCCAGGCCAAGGCCGTGCGCGACGAGCTCGACTTGCGGCTCGCCCGCACCGAGATCCGGGCACCGGAGGCCGGCATCGTCAACCGTCGCACGGCGCGGGTCGGCATCACCGCCTCGGCCTCGTCCGAGCCGCTGTTCCGGTTGATCGCCCGTGGCGAGATCGAATTGGAGGGCGAGGTGATCGAGACCAAGCTGCCGCTGCTGCGCGAGGGCCGCCCGGCCTGGATCGAACTCGGAAGCGGCGAGCGTGTGCGCGGCAGCATCCGCGCGGTCTATCCGGAGGTCGACAAGGCGAGCCGGCTCGGCAAGGTCCGCGTCCGGCTCGATGCCGACCCCCGCCTGCGCATCGGCACCTTCGCCCGCGGCGCGGTCGAACTCGCCCGGACCCGCGGCGTGACCGTGCCGCAGGCCTCCGTGCTCTATGGCGGCGCCAAGGGAAGCAGCGTGTTGGTCGCGGCCGGCGACCGGGTCGAGGCCCGCGAAGTCCGCACCGGCCTGTCCGACGACGACGACATCGAGATCCGGACCGGCCTCACCGCGGGCGAGCGCGTCGTGGCCCGTGCGGGCAGTTTCCTGCGGGACGGCGACCGTATCCGGCCGATCCCCGTAGCGACCACGCCGCCGGCCGTGGCCGAGGCACCGTCGCCGCAGGCGAGCGCCGAAGCCGGGACTCGTTGAGCCGACGCCGCTCCCTTTGACATCCCAAGAGAACGGGTTGCCCCGATGCGCCTGAACATCTCGGCCTACGCGATCCGCAACCCGATCGGGCCACTGATCCTGTTCCTGGTGCTGATCGTCCTCGGCCTCGTCAGCTTTCGCGGCCTTGCGGTGACGAAGATGCCGAACGTCGACGTGCCCATCGTCTCGGTGGCGATCACCCAGTCCGGCGCGGCGCCCTCGGAGCTTCAGACCCAGGTCACGAAGTGGGTCGAGGATTCGATCGCCGGCGTGCGCGGGGTCAAGCACATCACCTCGGCGATCACCGAGGGCTCGTCCGTCACCACGGTCGAGTTCCGCCTGGAGGTGAACACCGATCGCGCGGTGAACGACGTGAAGGATGCGGTCTCCAAGATTCGCATCAACCTGCCGCGCACCATCGACGAGCCGGTGATCAGCCGCGTCGAGATCGCCGGCCTGCCCATCCTCGTCTACGGCGTGAAGGCCCCGGCGATGAACCCGGCCGAGCTGTCCTGGTTCGTGGAGGACAAGGTCGCGCGCACCCTCCAGGGCGTGAAGGGTGTCGGTGGCGTCGAGCGTGTCGGCGGCGTCGCCCGCGAGATGCGGATCGTGCTGCAGCCCGACCGGCTTCTGGCGCTGGGCATCACCGCGGCCGACGTGAACCGGCAGCTGCGCCTCACCTCGGCCGACATGGCGGGCGGGCGCGGCGAGGTCGGGGGGCGCGAGCAGTCGATTCGGACGCTCGCCGCTTCGCGCACCCTCCGCGACCTCAAGGCGACTTCCATCGTGCTTCCGGGCGGCCGCAAGGTGCGGCTCGACGACCTCGCCGCGGTCGAGGACGCCATCGAGGAGCCGCGCACCTTCGCCCGCTTCGACGGAGAGCCGGTGGTGGCCTTCACCGTCTCGCGTGGCTCTGGGGCCAGCGATGCCGAGGTCGCTGCGGGCGTCGAGAAGAGAATCACCGAGTTCCAAACCGCGTATCCCGACATCCTGTTCGAAAAGATCGATTCCTCGGTCTCGTCGACGATCGGCAGCTACGATTCGGCGATGCACACTCTGATGGAGGGGGCCGCGCTCGCCGTGCTGGTGGTGTTCCTGTTCCTGCGCGACTGGCGCGCGACGCTGATCGCGGCGATTGCCCTGCCACTCTCGGTCTTTCCGACCTTCTGGGCGATGGACATGCTCGGCTTCACGCTGAACGGCATCAGCCTGCTGGCGATCACCCTGGTGACCGGCATCCTCGTCGACGACGCCATCGTCGAGATCGAGAACATCGTTCGCCACATGCGGCTCGGCAAATCCGCCTACCGGGCTGCGATCGAGGGCGCCGACGAGATCGGGCTGGCCGTCATCGCCATCACCGCGACGCTGATCGCGGTGTTCGCGCCGGTCTCGTTCATGCCGGGGATCGCCGGACGCTATTTCATCCAGTTCGGGCTCACCATCGCGGTCTCGGTGTTCATGTCGCTGCTCGTGGCGCGGCTGATCACCCCGATGCTCGCCGCCTATTTCCTGCGCGACCACGCCCATACGGAGGAGCGCGAGGGGCCGGTGATGCGCGCCTATGGCCGGCTCGTCGGGTGGTCGGTGCGCCACCGCGTCGTCACGCTGCTCGTCGGCCTCGGGCTGTTCGCCGGCTCACTCGCCTCCACCGGCCTGCTGCCCTCGGGCTTCGTGCCGAAGCAGGACAACGCCCGGACCCTGTTCATGCTCGAACTGGCCCCCGGCGCCCGGCTCGCCGACACCATCGCCGTGTCCGACCGGGTCGCGGCGCGCATCCGCTCCCTGCCGGAAGTGGTCTCGGTCTTCGTCGATGGCGGCCGTCAGGTCGGCGGCAAGAAGGAGACGCGGCTCGCGACGCTCACCGTCAACCTGACGCCGAAGATCCAGCGCGCGAAGAAGCAGTGGACCCTTGAGGGCGAGATCGCCGCGCTTATCGCCGAGGAGCCGGACATCCGCTCCTGGACGCTGCGCGACAGCGGCCAGCGCGACCTCGCCCTCGTGGTGGGCGGACCGGATGCCGACGTGGTCGCCGACGTCGCCGCTCGGCTTCAGCGCGACATGGCCGCGATCCCGCACCTCGTCGCGGTGATGTCGACGGCGCCGCTCAACCGCACCGAGGTTCGCATCCGGCCGAAGGAGGGCTCGGCCGCCGATCTCGGCGTCTCCACCGACGCCATCGCCGAGACGGTGCGGGTCGGGACCATCGGCGACATCGGCCTGAACCTCGCCAAGTTCAACGCCGAGGACCGCCAGATCCCGATCCGCGTGCAGCTCCCCGAGAGCGCCCGCGGCGCGGTCTCGCGGCTGGAGAACCTGAAGGTCCCGGCCAAGAACGGCACCGCCGTGCCGCTCGCCGCCGTCGCCGACATCGAACTCGACCAGGGACCGGGCGCCATCGATCGCTACGACCGCGTGATCCGCGTCGCGGTGGAGGCCAACCTGGAGGGCTCGGATGCGCTGGGCTCGCTGATCGCCCAGGCGCTCGAGACGCCCACCGCGAAAAACCTGCCGCAGGGCGTGACCATCCGCCAGACGGGGGACGCCGAGATCATGGGCGAGGTGTTCTCCGGCTTCCTCATGGCCATGGGGGCCGGGATCATGATGGTCTACGCCGTGCTGGTGCTGCTGTTCGGCAACTTCCTGCAACCGCTCACCATCCTGTTCTCGCTGCCGCTCTCCATCGGCGGGGCGATCCTCGGCCTGCTCATCCTCAACATGCCGATCTCGATGCCCGTGGTCATCGGCATCCTGATGCTGATGGGGCTCGTGACCAAGAACGCGATCATGCTGGTGGACTTCGCGGTGGAAGAGATGCGCAGGGGCGTCGATCGGGTCACCGCCATCGTCGATGCCGGCCGCAAGCGGGCCCGGCCGATCGTGATGACGACCATCGCCATGGCCGCCGGCATGGTGCCCTCCGCCATGGCGCTCGGAGTCGGGGGCGAGTTCCGCGCGCCGATGGCGGTGGCGGTGATCTCGGGCCTGATCGTCTCGACCCTGCTGTCGCTGGTGTTCGTGCCGGCGGTGTTCCTGCTGATGGACAGCCTCGGCCATCTCATCGGTCGCGTGCTCGGCCGCTTCGTCGGTGCCCGGGACGAGGCCGGCGCGGCACACGCCACCCAGGCGGCGCATACGACCCGTTAGGGCATCGAGTTCGGTCGCACCGCGTCCCCGCCTCATCCGCATCAACCGCGCCCTGGTCGAGTTCGGGAAGCGGTTCGCCGTCAGCTTTGACATCCACCCGAAACTCATCCGGGCTGGGATCAGGACGTTGCTTTCGCACAGTCGGGCGGCGGGTCTATACGGACCGCTCGGCGGCCTGCGCTCGAGGGCTTTGGATGGAACAAAAAAAGACAAAACCGCGACTTACCTCACGTTGGGTCTTGGCAATCATCGGGGGTGGGGCGAGCTATCTCAGCAGCATCATAGCCCGAGGCGCCGGATTTCATGCGGATCTATCGCATTCTGCAGCCACAGGAATTCTGACCGGTGCCATCACGCTGCTTCTGCTGTGGCTTTACAAGACCCTCCGCCCCTGAGAGCTCTCGTGAGTCACATTCAAGCGACGGCCGACTTGACCGGCTTCGGGAAGCTCTACAACCTTCGCGATGCCTTACTTGTGTCGGCACACGCCGAAACGGTCTCAGGCAGGGTCGGGTGGTGAACGGTCGTCGCCGTGGCCTACCCGGCGCGCGGTCCTCTCGGTCTCAAGCGCGACGCGGCGGTCGATCAGGGTCTCGTTGATCAGTGTGGCTGTGGACCCCGCCTTCCCGGAGGGCGGGTCCGAGATCGGGGAAACCTCGGCTGATAATCGCCTCGGCCGCCCGTAACGTCGGCGACGATGGTCCGAGCCAGCCGCTGCGCCCATCGCCGTGGTTCGACGGAGCTTGCGCTCTGCGCGGATCAACGGTGAAGCAGGCCCGGGATGGCGGAACGCAGACGGGAATAGCCGCGTGTCGATCTCTGCCAGGCCGCGTCATCCCAGGCGCGCCGGATGCGCAGGCAACCGTTCGGGAGCACCGTCGCCGATGGCCCGACGGGAGCCCAGGGCGTCACGACCGGCAGATCGCCGCTCCAATCCTCCTCGGCTCGGTCCACCGGGCATGCGAAATGGGCTTCGGCCCGGGATAACGCGTCCGCCATCGCGGCCCTGTCGGCGGCTCTGACGCGATCGGACGCGCCATGGGCATGGGCGATCAATCCACGGATGCGAACGACCCTTGCCGTGCCGAGAGGCACGCTCTCCGGGTGCAAGTCGTCGAGGTGTAGGAGCAGCGCGACTTCGCCGTCCGGTAGGGCGTCGGCCTGTGGCAGCGGGACCTCCCGCGGCGGCATCGGCTCGTCGAGCGGGTCCGGGTACTCGTCCAGCCCCTCGGGGTTGAAACGACCGTCCGTGTATCGCCGGATGTTCTCCGCGCGGGCGACGTAGTGTTTGCCCCGGGTGTGCAGGCCCGCAACCCAGCGCCAGGACAGCGTGTTGCTCGCCGGGTCGCCATCGAGGAGGTGGCGCAGGAAGAAATCGGCCCCGAGTGCCCAGGGCAGGCGCAGGGTGAAGATCCAGATCGAGGCGAACCACATCCGGGCGTGATTGTGGAGCCAGCCGGTCTCGACGAGTTCACGGGACCAATCGTCGAACCCGTCGATTCCGGTCCGTCCCGCAACGGCCGTCTCGTAGATTCGCCGCAAGCCCGGTTGCGCGCTCAGCCGGTCATGGCCGTCGGAGGCCAAAGCCAAACAATCCATCCAGGCCGATGGGTGGGTTTCCAGATGGCCCTTGAAGTAGGTTCGCCAGAACACCTCCGATACGAACTTCTCCGCACCGCCGTCGCCGAAGGCCCGGTCGGCGGCGGCCACGCTCTCAGCTTCCGTGACCAACCGCCGGCGGAGGTAGGGCGAGAGCGCCGATGTGGTCGGCACAGCCCCCGGCCCCCGGTCGGTATTGCGGTCGGCGGCATAGACCGCTCCGGGACCTTGCAGGAAATCGGAGAGTCGGTTGAGCCCGGCGGCGCGGGTCATGGGAAAGCTGGGATCCATCGGCATGATCTAGGGCGAAAGCTGCCCGGAACGAGCCGGCTCACTTGCCGCGCTTCGCCCAAGCGATGCGCCCAGAGCCCTTTTTCGCCGAAGTGGTTGCCGGTCAAGCGTAAGACAATGCGATATTCAGCAAGGCGATAGAGCGTTCTTCGTGATCCTTGGGTCATAAAGAACGCTCGAGCCGGTGGCGTCGTGGCGGAGGTGGACGCTCTTCGGCGCATCGGTGCCGTTGCCGTGGATCGCGGGGGCGCCGCCATCCGGGAGGCTGGCCCGACCGGCGATCGGCTCACCCTGGGCCGGCGTTGCGAGAAGGCGGACGAGGATCAGAATCGACCGCATCCCGACGCTCGGGCACGGCGTCATCCTGTTAACAGAAGCCCCGGCCGCGTGAGGGGTCCGGGGCCTCCCGTCATCGATGAGCGGTGCGAAGGCTTTCGACCTATGTCGGCTGTACCTCGGTCTCCTTGATGGCCGGATCGTCATCCTCCGGTATCGGTGGCGCCTTCCGCTCGGGACGTTCGGGTGTGGTCGGCGGAGTCTCGATCGGCTGCAGATCGGCGCCGGGCTGCGGCTTGTCGGCTGCGGTCACTGGTGTGCTCCCTGGACGTTGCAGAGTGCAAAGCACCGGAGATCGGATGCGTTCCTGACAGCGGCAAAGTCCCCGGGGCCGGCCATCACGCCATCGGTCGCCACGCGGCGCTCGCGCTTCTCCGTGAAAACCCGGGCCACGAAGGTCCGGCTCATCGCCCCGATGGCTTTGTCGACCGCGACGGACCAGGCCGACCAAGCGAGACGCGCGCCCCAGGTCGTGACCGTCGGTGCGAGCGGGATACGGGATCGCTTGTCGAGCCCTATGACTGAATAATCACAGGCACCGATTCGCATCTGTCTCGAGAGTGCGCCGACTCCTGTGCGCTCCGAAGACCCGGCCCGTCCCGCTATGGCTGAAATGTCCGCAACCGGAGCCGTTGTCTTTCAAGGAGAAATTGGCTGGGGCGCCAGGATTCGAACCTGGGAATGGCGGTACCAAAAACCGCTGCCTTACCACTTGGCGACGCCCCATCAGCGCTCAGGCCGGGCGTATCTAGACGGAGGATCGGGCGCTGGCAACAGGGGGGTGCGTCGGCTATGCCCGGTCGGGGCAGGACGGGGGACAATCGATGCGGGGACGGGTCGCGGTCGTGACGGGGGCGGGGGCGGGGATCGGCCGGGCGGTGGCGCGCGCGCTCGCTGGGGCCGGATACCGGCTCGCCCTGGCCGGACGGCGCGCGGCGCCCCTGGAGTCGGTGGCCGGCGAGATCCGGGCGCAGGGCGGCGAGGCCTGCCCGATCCCGGCAGACATTGCCGATCCGGCGGCGGTGGACCACCTGTTCGCGCAGGTGGATGCGGTGTTCGGCCGGGTCGACCTCCTGTTCAACAATGCCGGGCTGTTCGCGCCCGCCGTGCCCCTCGACGCGATCACCCTCGACCAGTGGCGCGCGGTGGTCGACGTGAACCTCACCGGGGCCTTCCTGTGCACCCAGGCGGCGTTCCGCCGGATGAAGGCGCAGGATCCGCGCGGCGGCCGCATCATCAACAACGGCTCGATCTCCGCCCACGTGCCACGGCCCCATTCCGCCCCCTACACCGCCACCAAGCACGCCATCACGGGCCTGACCCGCTCCACCGCCCTCGACGGGCGGCCCTTCGACATCGCCTGCGGCCAGATCGACATCGGCAATGCCGAGACCGAGATGACGCAGGCGATGGTCCAGGGGGTGCGGCAGGCCGACGGGTCGCTGCGGCCCGAGCCGGTGATGGAGGTGCGCCACGTGGCCGACGCCGTGCTCTACATGGCCGGGCTGCCGCTCTCCGCCAACGTGCCGTTCATGACCGTGATGGCGACGACGATGCCCTATTTGGGGCGCGGGTGAGCCCG
>JAKONB010000169.1 GCA_022702195.1 Beijerinckiaceae bacterium
GCCGCCACGGTGGTGGCCATGGTCTCGGGCGAGGCCCCCGGCATCGCCGCCTGGACCAGGATCACCGGAAAATCCACCTGCGGCAGCGGCGCCACCGGCAGCTTGAGGAAGGCGAAGATCCCGGCCAGCAGCACGCCGATGCTCAGCAGCGTCGTGGCGATGGGCCGCTGGATGAACGGCTCGGAGACGTTCACGACACCACCGCGATCCCGCCGTCGCGGCGGCCGGTGAGGCGGCGCTCGAGGCGGTCGAAGGCGAGGTAGATCACCGGGGTGGTGAACAGGGTGAGCACCTGGCTGACGATGAGGCCGCCGGCGATGACGATGCCGAGCGGCTGGCGCAGCTCGGCGCCGACCCCGGTGCCCATGATCAGCGGCACCGCCGCGAACAGGGCGGCGAGCGTGGTCATCAGGATCGGCCGGAAGCGCAGGATGCAGGCCTCGTAGATGGCGTCGCGCGGGCTCATTCCTTCCTCGCGCTCCGCCTGCAGCGCGAAGTCGATCATCATGATCGCGTTCTTCTTCACGATGCCAATGAGCAGCACGATGCCGATCACCGCGATGATGTCGAGCGACAGCCCGAACAGCATCAGCCCGAGCAGCGCGCCGATCCCCGCCGAGGGCAGGGTCGACAGGATGGTGATCGGGTGGATGAAGCTCTCGTAGAGCACGCCGAGCACGATGTAGACCGTGACGATGGCGGCGATGACCAGGAAGAGCTGGTTCGACAGGGCCGATTGGAACGCGAAGACCGAGCCCTGCGGCACCACCCGGAAGCTCGGCGGCAGGTCGATCGCCTTGGCGGCCGCGTCCACCGCCGCCACCGCCTCGCCGAGCGCCGCGCCGGGGGCGAGGTTGAACGACACGGTGGTGGCCGGAAACTGACCGAGATGGCTGATGAGCAGGGGCGCGTTGCGCTCGGAGATCGTGGCCACCGCGGAGAGCGGCACCTGCCCGGAACTCGCCGTGGAGGACGGCAGGTAGATGTGCTCCAGGCTCTCGATGGTCTTGTGCAGATCGGGATCGGCCTCGAGGATCACCCGGTACTGGTTCGACTGGGTGAAGATCGTCGAGATGATGCGCTGGCCGAACGCATCGTAGAGGGCGTTGTCCACGGTGGCGGGGGTGATGCCGTAGCGCCCGGCGGTGGCCCGGTCGATGGTGACGTAGGCCGACAGCCCCTTGGCCTGGAGATCGCTCGCCACGTCCATCAGCAGCGGCGAGGCCTGGAGCGCGCGCACGAAGCGCGGCACCCAGGTCTCGAACTCGGTCAGATTCGGGTTCTCCAGGATGACCTGGTACTGGGTGGCGCTCACCGCCGTGTCGATGGTCAGGTCCTGCACCGATTGCAGGTAGAGCCGGATGCCGGCCACGTTCGTGGTGGCCGCCTTGATGCGGGCGATGATTTCGGCGGCGCTGGCGGTCCGAGCCTCGTGCGGCTTCAGGTTGATGAGGAAGCGGCCGGAATTGAGCGTGACGTTCTGGCCGTCGACGCCGATGAACGAGGACAGGCTCGCCACGTCCGGGTCCTCCAGCACGAGGGCGGCGAGCTTCTGCTGGCGCTCGGCCATGGCGGCGTAGGAGACGGTCTGGTCGGCCTGGGTCACGCCCTGGATCACCCCGGTATCCTGCACCGGGAAGAACCCCTTGGGGATGACCACGAACAGATAGGCGGTGAGAGCGCTGGTGCCCAGCGTCACCAGCAAGGTGAGGCCCTGGTGGCGCAGGACCACGCGCAGGGCCCGGCCGTAGCCGGAAATGATCCCGTCCATGCCGCGCCGCGCGGTGCGGGCGATGAACCCCTCGCGCCGCTCGGCATGGCCCGCCGGCACGGGCTTGAGCAGCCGGGCGCACAGCATCGGCACCAGGGTGAGCGAGACCACCGCCGAGATGACGATGGTGGCCGCGAGCGTGATGGCGAATTCATGGAACAGCCGCCCGACCACGTCGCCCATGAACAGCAGCGGGATCAGCACCGCGATCAGCGACACGGTGAGCGAGATGATGGTGAAGCCGATCTCGCGCGAGCCCTTCAGGGCCGCTTCGAGGGGCGAATCCCCTTCCTCGACGTGGCGGGCGATGTTCTCGATCACCACGATGGCGTCGTCCACGACGAAGCCGGTGGCGATGGTGAGCGCCATCAGCGACAGGTTGTCGAGGGAGAATCCGTAGAGGTCCATGATCGCCAGCGAGCCCACCAGCGAGAGCGGCACCGACAGGCTCGGGATCAGGGTCGCGGACAGGCTGCGCAAAAACAGGAAGATCACCAGCACCACGAGGCCGATGGCCAGCGCCAGCTCGATCTGCACGTCGTGCACCGAGGCCCGGATGGTGGTGGTGCGGTCGGTGAGCACGGCGACGCCGATCGCCGCCGGCAGGGTCGCCTGGAGCTGCGGCAGCAGCGCCTTGATCTTGTCGACGGTGGCGATGACGTTGGCGCCGGGCTGGCGCTGGATGTTGAGGATGACCGCCGGGGTATTGTCGGCCCAGGCGCCGAGCTTGGTGTTCTCCGGGCCGTTGACCACGTCGGCCACGTCCGAGAGCCGCACCGGGGCGCCGTTCTTGTAGGCGATGATCGCGTCGTCGTAGGCCTTGGGGTCCTGGATCTGGTCGTTGGCGTTGATGGCGTAGGATTGGGTCGGCCCGTCGATGGTGCCCTTGGGCGTGTTGACGTTGAGGTTGGTGATGGTGGTGCGCAGGTCGTCGATGTTGAGGCCGTAGGCGGCCAGCGCCCGGGCGTTGAAGCGCACCCGCACCGCCGGGCGCTGACCGCCGCCGGTGCTGACGAGGCCGACGCCCGCCACCTGGGAGATCTTCTGGGCGAGGCGCGTCTCGGCGAGGTTGCGCACCTCGGTGAGTGGCATCGTCTTCGAGGTCAGCGCCAGGGTGAGGACCGGCGCGTCGGCCGGGTTCACCTTGGCGTAGATCGGCGGGGCCGGCAGGTCGGAGGGCAGCAGGTTGCCGGCCGCGTTGATCGCCGCCTGAACCTGCTGCTCGGCGATGTCGAGGGGCAGGTCGAGGCTGAATTGCAGGGTGACGACCGAGGCGCCCGCCGA
>JAKONB010000170.1 GCA_022702195.1 Beijerinckiaceae bacterium
CCCGAGAGCTGGAAGAACGCGACCGCGTCCGCCGCCGAGGGCGTCCCGGAGCCCCCCTGATCGGGACCGGAGGCGATCCATCGCGCGAGGCTGCTTTCGGGGGAATCCTCACCGAGCAGCAGGACCCGCGACAGGCGCGGCGACAGCGCCCGCAGCGTCGCGATGAAACGGTCGTCGGCGAAGAGTTCGTGGCCGCGCGAGGCGATCACCAGGCGCGGCTCGACCTGCTCCGCGTAGGCGCTCACCTCCAGCTTGCGGTGGCTGAACAGCGCGTTGACCGGCGCGACGCCGATCTTCAGCAGGGCGAAGAAGACGATGTAGAACTCGGCGCAGTTCGGCAGTTGCACCAGAGCGGTGTCGCCCTGCCCGAAGCCGGCCGCCGTCAGGCGCGCCGCGAGGTTCGTGGCCAGCCCGTCGAACGCGGCGTAGCTGATCTGCCTCTCGCCGCAGATCAGGGCCGTCGCGTCGGGGCGCGCGCTGCGCTGCCGGTCGAGCATGCGGGTCAGGGGTTGGTCGCGCCAGTAGCCGCGTGCGCGGTAGAGCGCGGCGAGGTCGTCCGGCCAGGGTTGGAAGGCGATCGTCATGCCGTGATCCGTCACCGTCGCCGTCAAGCGGCCAGACCGCAGGCGCTCAGCATGGTGCCGAGCTTGGCCTGCACCTCGTCCCATTCGGAGGCCGGGTTGGAGGCCGTGACGATGCCGGCGCCGGCAAAGAGGCGCAGCGTGTCCCGACGGACGACGCCGCAGCGGATCGTCACCGCCCACTCGCCGTTGCCCCGCGCGTCGCACCAGCCGACGAGCCCGGTGAAGAAGCCGCGCTCGAACGGCTCCACGTAGCGGATCAGCTTGCGCGCCCGTTCGGTGGGAAAGCCGCAGACCGCCGGCGTGGGGTGAAGGATGCAGGCGAGTTCCAGGGCGGTCAGGCCGGGGTCCTTCAGCGCGCCTGCGATGCGCGTCGAGAGATGCCACAGGGCGCTGGTCTGGATCACCGATGGCCGGTCGGGCACGTCCAATTCCGTGCAGAGCGGGGCGAGAACCGCGCGGATGTTCTCGGTCACCAGCCGGTGCTCGTACTGATCCTTCTCGGACCGCTCCAGGCGCTCGGCCGCGCGCGCATCCTCGCGCGGGTCGCGCTGGCGCTTCGCGGAGCCGGCGAGGGGGTTCGAGACGATTCGTCCGCCCTCCTTGCGCAGGAGAAGCTCCGGACTGATCCCCACGAGCTCACCTTCGTCGGGCAGGGGGATGCGGAACAGATGTCCCTCCCGGTTCTGCGTGCGGAGATTGGCGACGAGCCGGTCGACATCCATCGTCTCGTCGAAGCGCAGCTCGTGAACCACGGACAGCACGGCCTTCTGAACGTCGTCGTGCTGGAAATTGACGATGGCGTGCCGGACCGCCTTCTTGAATCCGGCCTCGTCCGGAATGGTGTGACGATCGAGAAGGTTCGGCAGAACGTAGTCCCGCTCCCCCGTCTCCGCCGCCCGCGCGCGCCACGCATAGGACGCGGGAACGTAGAGGCACGAATTCTCGTGCGCGTCGAACGGGATGGCGCCGATCAGGATCGGATTGTCCTGCCCCGCCCGTCGGGCGCGGTCGAAGGCCAGATCGACGGCGCGATGCAGGGCGCCACCCCCCTGATCCCGCCCGTCGCCCACCGGAACCGTGATGCATTCACGAGGCCCGGACGTATAGAGTTCGCGCCCCCCAGAGGTGAACAGCACGTCGTCATGGAAAGTCGACTCATCCTTCATGGGCGCAAAGGTTGTCATTAGAAAACCTATAATCTGAGTTCGCATACGCGTTGGCAATTGCCGCCCTGCGAGGACGTATTGATTTTTAATCCCTGGGAGTCAACAAGCAGTTCGAGAGCGATGCTTGTTTAAATTCATTCTATTTCAATGAAGACTATGACCAGAGAGCTGACATCGATGCAGGCGGCCTATTGGGTCGGCCGTCATTCGCAAGACCGCCTCGGTGGGGTGGCGGCGCATCTCTACGCCGAGTTCGATGGGCGCGACCTCGACCCCGACCGGCTGCGGGACGCGCTCGGCGCCCTCGGCCAGCGGCACCCGATGCTGCGGCTGCGGGTCGATGCCGAGGGCCGCCAGCATCTGGACCGGGATGCGCCGCCCCTCCCGCTCGCGGTGGACGATCTGCGCGGCCTCTCCGAGGCGGATGTGCGCGGGCGCCTCGCCGAGACGCGGCGGGCCTGGACCCATCGCAGGCCCGATCTCGCCAGGGGCGAGGCCTCGGCGTTCGGCCTCACCCTCCGACCGGGCGGCGCCTGCCGGCTGCATGTCGACACCGACATGATCGCGGTCGATCCGAACGGTTTCCGGATCGTGATGGACGATCTCGCCCGGCTCTACGCGGAACCGGACGAAGCCGGAGAGCCGGCGCCGCCGCTTTACGGCGACTGGCTCGACCGCGTGTCGGCGGATCCCGATCTGGCCCAGCGCCGCGCGCGGGACAGGGCGTGGTGGCGCGGTCGCCTCGCCGGGATCGCCCCCGCGCCACCGTTGCCCGAAGCCCCCGACCCGCCCGCCGGACCGTGCAGCGACCGGCTGGCGACCTGGCTCGACCCCGCCGAACGGCGCGCCCTGGAGACCCGCGCCCGGGCCAACCGGATCACCCCGTCCAGCCTGCTGCTCGGTCTCTTCGCCGCGACGCTCGGCCGGGCCATGGGCGCCGGTCGCTTTCGCCTCAACGTGCCGGCCTTCTGGCGCGAGCCGGTGATCCCCGACGTCGGTCGCATCGTCGGAGAGTTCTCGAACGTCCTCATCCTGAGCGTCGATCTGGCGGCCGCCGACACGCTGGCGGCCCTGTGCCGGCAGGTCGCCGACAGGATGGTGGATCTGGTCGCCCACAGCGCCCATCCGGGCGTCCATGTGATGCGCGACCTGTCGCGCCATCACGGCGGGATGCAGACCGCCCCGGTCGTCTTCACCGCCGGGATCGGCCTCGCGGGCGGCGACCTGTTCGGTGAATCCGTGGAGCGGGTGCTCGGCCGCATGGTCTGGGTGATCTCGCAGGGTCCCCAGGTGGCGCTCGACGCCCAGGTCGCGGCCTTCGCGGGCGGCATCCTGGTCAATTTCGACGTCCGGCTCGACGCTTTGCCCGAGGCCTGGATCCGCGACACCTTCGAGTCCTACGTGGCCCTGCTGCGCGCCGTCGCCGCCGACCCGGCCAATCTCGACCGGCCCCCGGGCCGCCCGGTCACGGACGACACGGCGCGCGCCACCGAGGCGATGCTGATCGCCCTGCAGCGGCGGCTCGCACCGGGAGAGCCCGCCGGCGGCGATCGGCCGATTGCCCCGGCGGCGCACGCGGGACTCGCCGGGTTCCTCGCCACCTACCTGCCCGCCTGCACTCTGCCGCCGGACGCGCTCGCGCCCGCCACCACGCCGCGCCGTCTCGCACGCCGGCTCCATGCGCTCACCGACGGCGCCTCGGACGACATCGCGCGGATCTTCCTGGAGACCCTGAATGAGACGTGATTCTTCCCAAGCCGAACAGGGCGGAGGGCTCGGCCGGGCCGAGGCGTCGGAGCGCCCCTTGAGCGACCTGCAACAGGCCTACCTGCTCGGCCGCGGGCGGCACCTGCCCCTCGGCGGCGTCGCCATGCAGGAATTTCGCGCGTATCGCGGCCGCATCGACCTCGACGCGCTGCCGGAGCGCCTGCGGGGCCTGGTGAGGCGGCACGAGGCGCTGCGCACGCGCATCGACCCCGACCGCCGGATCGCCCACGTCTCCACCGAGGCGACGTGCAACTACGACGGCATCGATCTGCGCGACCTGTCCCGTGCGGAGGCCTTGGACCGCATCGCGGCCCTTCGCGAAACCTACGCCCACGCGTTGTTCGACCTGTCGCGCCCGCCCTGGAACGTGACGGCGTTCCGGCTGCCCGACCCCGGACCCGGCGACGACGCCCAAGACGACGACGCCCAAGACGACGACGACCAGGACGACGACGGCCAGGACAAAGCCATCGTCTTCGCCCGCTTCGACGCGCTGATCCTGGACGGCCACGCCATCGCCGCCCTGCTGGTCGCGCTGTTCGGCGGCGAGGCGCCGGTCCCGCTAGCGGCGGCTTCGTTGCCCGCGCCCGACGAGGAGAAGAGGCGCGCGGACGCCGCCTATTGGGCGGCCAAGCTCGCCACCGTGGAGGGACCGCCGCGCCTGCCCTGGAAGACGCCGCTCCAGGGCATCGCCACCTCGCGCTACGACCGCGAGAGCCTGACGATCGGGGGCGACCGCTACGCGACCCTGTGCCGGCTGTCGGCCGGCGAGGGCCTGTTTCGCAACGCCGCGATCACGGCTTTGATCCTTGAGGTGCTGTCCCGCTGGCAGGGCGAGGGCGGCCTCTGCGTCGGCATCCCGGTCGCACCGCATACGGCGGGGCCTTACGCGAACCGGTCGAGCTTCATCGCCGTCCAGTGGGACGTCCGGCAGGGTGGTTTCGTCGAGCGCGCCAAGGCCCTTCAGACCGATGTGCTGGAGGGGCTGCAGCATCTCTCCCAGGCCGGCGTCCCGATCAGCCGGCTGCTGATGAACGCCCATCCGGGTGGCCCGGCACTGCCGGTGGTGGTCACCAACGGCCTGTCCTGGCCCAATCTGGACAAGCGCTTCGGGATTCGCCGGCACGGCGGCCTGACCCAGACGCCGCAGGTGGCCATGGACGTCCGGTTCTCGGACGATGACGGCGATCTCGTCATCGACGTCGACCATGCCCGCGAGGCCATCGACCGGGGGGTGGTGCGCGACATCCTCGCCGCCATCGACCGGCAGGTCGCGGCGATCTGCGAGCGGGGCCGCTTCGCGGTTCTCGGCACGGCGATGCTCGATCCCGGGGAGGATCGGGGCGACGGCGGGGACAGCGACCTCTCCCAAACCGATTTCCTGGGTCGCATCGCCGACAACCTCTTCGTCGCTGCCGACGGGGCAACGAGGACCGCTCTGATCTGCGGCGCGCGCCGGATTTCCTATCGGGAGCTCGGCGTGAGCGTCGGCAAGGCGATCGCGGCGCTGCGGGAGCGCGGGGTGCGCCGGGGCGACGTGGTGGCGATCGTCCTGCCGCGCGGCCCCGAGCATACGGCGATCACGCTGGCCTGCGCGCTCAGCGGGACGATCTGGGTGCCGATCGATGCGGCCTCCCCGCCGGACCGGCTGGCCCATCTGCTGGCGAATGGCCGGCCCACCCTGGTGGTGTCCGGCGGTCCGGTGGAGGGCCATGCGGCGGCGACGCCCGACGCATTGCTGACGGGCGAGGCGCCCGCGGATGGGCCGGCCCTGCCGACGGGCCTCGACGCCCTGTCGGCGAGCGAGGCGCCCGCCTATTACCTCTACACGTCGGGCACCACCGGGCGGCCGAAATGCGTGGTGCTGTCGAATCGCGCCACCGCCAACGTCATCGGCCGCACGCTCGACGCGTGGCGCGTGGATGAGCGGGACGTCTTCCTCTCGGTGACGCCGCTGCATCACGACATGTCGGTCTTCGACGTGTTCGGCTGCCTGACGGCGGGGGCCACGCTGGTCCAGCCGGCCCCGGGCGAGGAGAAGGACGCCATCGCCTGGAACCGCCTCGTCGCCCTGCACGGCGTCACGATCTGGTGTTCCGTGCCGGCGATCCTCGAGATGCTGCTCGCCTGCCGGAGGGGCGAGTCGCTCCGCTCGCTCCGGCTGATCGCGCAGGGCGGCGACTACATCAAGCCGGCGGTGGTGGCCGAGCTGCGCCGGCTCGACCCGTCGCTGCGCCTGATCTCGCTCGGCGGCCCCACCGAGACCACGATCTGGAGCATCTGGCACGAGATCGCGCCCGACGACGTGGAAGCCATCCCGTATGGCAGGCCGCTTCCCGGCAACCGCTACCTGCTCCTGAACGAGCGCGGCGAGCCCTGCCCGCCCCGGGTGGTCGGGCGGATGCATGTCGTGGGCGTGAACGTCGCGCTGGGCTACCGCGTGGACGGGGCGCTGGACCAGACCGATTTCGTCCTCATCGACGATGCGGCGGGGCGGCCGGTGCGCGCCTTCCGCACCGGGGATTGCGGCTATGCCCGTCACGACGGCACCCTCGTCTTCGCGAGCCGCGTCGACGGTTACGTGAAGGTCCGGGGCGTGCGGGTCTCGCTGCCGGATATCGAGGCCGAACTCGGCCGGCATCCCGACCTGCGAAACCTCCTGGTCGTGGCGGTCGGTGCCGAGCGGCAGGGCGAGATCGAGATCGGCATGGTCTACGTGCCCGCCGGGACCGGCCGCCCCAGCGCGGCGGATCTGCGCGCGCATGCCCGCCGCGTCCTGCCCGAATCCCATGTCCCGACCCGCTTCCTCGCGGTGGACGCCCTGCCGCTGTCCCCCAACGGCAAGCCCGACCGGGGCGCGGCGCGCGCCCGGCTCGAAGCGGCGAGCGGAAACCCGACCCCGCCACCGCCGACCCCGGCGCGGGTCCGAACGATCCTCGACCTCTATCTCGGGGCGTTGGAGCGGCCGGCCTCCCCCGCCATCGACACGGCCACGGACTTCGTCCGCCTCGGCCTGCGCCCCGCCCATCTCAAGACCGTCGCGGCGGCGTTGCGCGATGCGTTCGCCGTGACCCTGACGCCCCATCAGCTCCTGCCCTGCCGCAACGCCGAACAGGTCGATCATCTGCTGCGCGCGCAGGGCCGCTGACCCCATTCGAGGAGAAACTCATGTTGCAGGCTGGTGCGAAGAACGCATGGATGCCCCTCACCCTGCCCCAGCGCGATTTCTGGGAGGAATTCACCTTCCATCCCGACGAGCCCATCGCCACGGTGGCGCATTGCCTCGAGATCGACGGCGTCGCTGACGAGCAGGCCCTGGCCTGGGCCATCACGCAGACCATCGCCGAATCGGACGCGCTCAGCGTGCGCTTCCACCCGGCGCCCGGAGGTGACACGCCGTTGCAGAGTTGCGATCCGGCGATGCGGCCGCCGTTGCGGCGCATCGATCTCAGCGGCTCGGCCGATCCGCTCGCCGAGGCGAGGACGCGGATGGAGGCGGATCTCGCCGCCCCGCTCGACCTGCGCGGCGAGGAACTCGCCGCCCTCTGGCTCGTGCGGATCGGCGCGGCCCGGTACCTCTGGTATATCCGCGCGCACCACATCAACCTCGACGGATACGGCCTCGCGCTCATCGAGCAGCGCTGCGGCCGGCTCTACGCTCAGGCGGTCGGACAGGGGGAGGCCGGCCCGCCCTTCCATCGTCTGGCGAGCTTCATCGCCGAGGAGGAAGCCTATCGGGCCAGTCCCCGGCACGCGGCCGATGCCGCCTATTGGCGCGACTATCTGGCCGGTCCGGTGACGCTGCCCGTCCTGCATCGCGGTGACCGGGATTTTTCCGGGCCGCCGCACGCGGCGCAGGGCGCGTTCCCGGAGGCGTTCAGCGAGGCCCTGCGTCGTCTCTCGGCGCGGACCGGGATCGGCTGGCCGGACCTGCTCGTGCTGCTCTCCGGGCTTTACCTGTCCGAGGACCTCGCGGGGCAGCGGGCCGACGGCCGCGCGCTGGTGCCCTTCTGGCTGCCCTTCATGAGCCGCTGGGGCAGCGTCGCCGCCCATATGCCGGGAATGCTGGTCAACATCCTGCCCTTCACCCTGGCGATCGAGGCGGAGGAGACCTTGAGCGACTGTCTGCGGCGGAACGCGGCCGCGCTCAGAGCCCAGCGCCGCCACGGCCGCTACCGGATCGAGCAGATCGCCACGGATCACGGCTTGCCGACCGGCAGCCGCTACTTCTTCTCGCCGCTGATCAACGTCCTGCCGTTCAACGCGCCGGTCTTCCATGGCTGCACGGTGACGCGGCACGTGATGGCGAACGGCGAGCCCGAGGGGATCGACCTCACCTTTCGGGGCCGGGACGATGGCAGCGCGTTGAGCTTCGGGTTGTCCGCCGATGCGAGGCTCTTTGCCAAGGCGCCGTTCGATCGCCACCGGCTCGGATTGCCCGCCTTCCTGGAGGCGGCGATGGCGCCCGACGCCCTGACGCGACCGGTCGCGGCGATGCTGGGCGGGACGATCGCGCCAGGGCGCACATCGAGCGCCGCCTGACGCGGAACCGCGTCGATCCCGACCGCTGGCCGGGATCGACGCGATGGGACGGTATCACCGCGGCGGCAGCGCCGCTCCGAGGGCGTCGAGACTCATCCGATCCGCGCCGTCGCGGGCCATCAGGGCGAAGACGCCGCCGGTGGTGGAGGTGATCCGCTCCACCGCCTCGGGGCCGTAATGCGCCGAGCGGTAGTTCATCAGCACGCGGATCGACCGCTCGCCCGCGATCACCTCCTCCATCACCTCGAATTGCAGGCCGAGCACCGATTCATGCCGCTCGGGATCGACCTGCCGGAACCGAACGGCGTGACCGTCCGAGAGCGCCAGCGCGCCATTCAGCTTGTTCTTGGCATGGATCTGGATGAACACCTCGAACAAGTGGTCGCGGCCCGGAACCAGGCCGAGCGCCTCCTCGACGATGTCGATCGGGATGCCGGTATAGGGCATCGACGCATTGATGGTCGTCTTCACGCGGCCGATGAGATCGCCGAGGCTCATGCCGTCATCGAACCGGATGCGGTGGGCGACCACGGTGGTGAAATAGCCGATCGTATCGAAGAAATCGGCGTCGCCGCGTCCCGAGGCCGAAGTGCCGACCACCAGCTCGGAGAGCCCGCCGAGCTGCCGCAGCGACGCGGCGATCCCCGCATACACGACGTTGAACAGCGAGGCGCCGGCCCCCTTCGCCAGGGCGTAGAGACCTTCGGCGGTCCGGCTGTCGAGCTTGAACTCGACCCAGCCCCCCGCGGCGGAGTCCGGACCGGCGTCCGGCGCTCCGGCGTCGCGGCCCAGGATCGGTCGAGGCGCCGGCGCGCCGCGCAGCCTGTCGACCCAGTAGGCGACCTGCGTCGGGTCGATGCCGGCATCGCTCTGACGCTGCGCGAAGGCGTGGAAGGGCGCAGGGATGTGCGACCAGGACGGACGGTCGCCCGCCGC
>JAKONB010000193.1 GCA_022702195.1 Beijerinckiaceae bacterium
CGGCCGCATCGGCATCACCTGCGAGTTCTGCTCGCGCCGGTACGACCTCGACCCGGCCGACGTGGAGGCGCAGGTCGCGGCGGGCTAAAGCACCGTCCCGAAAGGCGGTTGCCTGCTTTCGGAAAAAGACGATCCAAGATCGAGAGCCTGGAGCATTGCCCCGGTTCCGGTTTCCGGAACGATGCTTAAGCTCGCTCCGACCAGACGCCCGGGGGCGCCTCCCGCCCGCGAGGGAGGTCGTGCCCCCTCCGTCCCGGCGGGTTTTCGGAACGCGAACGCTTTCTTAAGGAAGGCGCCCCGAAACTCGCCTGATGAGCGAACCTTTCAACCGCACAGCGGGACATGTCCGGCGGTTCGGCGGCCGGGAGGAGGGGATGGTGGTCCTCACCTTCGCGCTGGCCCTCATCCCGATGCTGATGCTCGGCGGCGTCGTCATCGATTACGGGGCCAATCTGAACGCCCGCCAGCAGGCCCAGAATGCCGTCGACGCCGCGGCGCTGGCCCTGGCCAAACTGCCGCCCGCCACGACCGATGCCGTCCTGAGCGACAAGGCCTCCCGGCAGGTGACCGCCGCGATGGCCAAGACCCAGGCCCCCGCGGTGACCGTCCTGACGGCGCGGTCGGGCGACACCATCACGGTGACGGTCAACGGCACGACCCCCACCACGCTGACGCGCCTCGCCGGGTTCACCGGCCTGCCGCTCGCGGTGTCCGGGACCTCCCGGCGCGGCTCCGGCAACCTCGAGATTGCCCTCGTCCTCGACAACACCGGCTCGATGCGCGGCACCAAGCTGACGAACCTGAAGGCGGCCGCGCAGGACCTCGTGACCAGCCTGTTCGCTCAGGTCGATCCGGCCAAGCCGAATTCCCTCCGGATGGCGGTCGTCCCGTTCTCGATGACCGTCAATGTCGGCCCGGCCAATGCGGGGGCGAGCTGGATCGACAAGGACGGACTCGCCTCCTACCATTCCCAGATCTTCGCCACCAAGGCGAACCGCCTCGCCCTGTTCGGCAAGCTCGGCGTCGCCTGGGGCGGCTGCGTCGAGGGGCGGCCGATGCCCTACGACGTCTCGGAGACGGCCGCCGTGCCCGGCACCCCCGACACCCTGTTCGTGCCCTATTTCGCCCCCGACGAATCCGACTACGACGGCAACGCGGTCAACGACTACCTCTGGGACTATCCCCTCCTCGGGGGGCTCTTGGTGCTCGACAACCGGGTGCGCCAGGGCCAGGTCGCCAAGTACGGCACCGCCTACAAGGTGTCGAAGACCGACCGCTCGGGCGGCCCCAACGGCTACCTGTACGGCCCCAATGCGGGCTGCGAACTCCAGCCGATCACGCCGCTCACCACCTCGCAGGCGACCCTGACCAGCGCGGTCAGCGCCCTGACGGTCAGCGGCGACACCAACATCCCGCTGGGCCTCGTCTGGGGCTGGCACGTCCTGTCGCCCATCGGACCGCTGGTGAAGGGGGTCGATTACACGGACCAGACCACGCGCAAATTCGTGGTGCTGATGACCGACGGGCAGAACCAGATCTCGTCCACCGCCTCGGACAATGCCTCGTTCTACTCGGGCATCGGCTACGTCTGGGCCAACCGGATCGGCACGGTCTCGGCGGATCAGGCGACCCGGACCCGGACCCTCGACGGGCGCCTCGCGACCCTGTGCAGCAACATGAAGGCCACCGGCATCCAGATCTTCACCGTGCGGGTGGAGGTCACGGACGGGACCAGCGACATCCTGCAGGCCTGCGCCACCAACCCGTCCATGTTCTTCGACGTCGCGGATTCGTCCAACCTGAGCGCGGCCTTCCGGGCCATCGGCGCCCAGATCAGCGAACTTCGGATCGCGCGGTAGGGGGCTGCGATGCCGGCCGGATCCCGTTTCACGCGTCCCCCCGTTCCGACGGCCTTCGCCCGAGCCCGCGACGGGGCGACGGCGGTGGAATTCGCCCTGGTGAGCCTGCCGTTCCTGATGCTGCTCTGCGCGGTGTTCGAGGCCGGCCTCCTGACCCTGTCGCAGCAGATGCTCAGCAACGGCGTCGACCGCGCCGGCCGCTCGGTCTTCACGGGCACGTTCCAGGACGGTTACAACGGCACCGCCGCCGCCGATCGGTTCCGGACCGTCCTGTGCGCCGGGCCGATCCTGTTCCGCTGCGCGGACGTGAAGATCGAGGTCACCACCGCCAGGACCTTCGCGGCAACCTCGGCCTCCGACCCCTACGATTCCCAGGCGATGGCCCTGTCGGCGCGCTTCGGCTCCCAGTTCCAATGTCCCGCGGGCAACGACGTGGTGACCGTTCGGGCGGCCGTGGTGGTCCCGCGCTTCTTCACCCTCCTGGATCTCTCACCGCGCAAGATCGGTGGGAGCGGCCAGCTGATCGTCGCGACGGCGGTGTTCCGGGCCGAGCCCTACGCCGCCGGGAGATGCTGATGCCCCGCTTCGCCCGCGCGGAAGGCGGCATCGCCGCCCTCGAATTCGCCCTGGTCTCCCCGGTCCTGATCCTCGTCCTGATGGGGACGATCGAGCTGCCCCGGGCCTACGGCACCAGCCAGGGGCTGATCCGCTCGGCCCGGACCATGGCCGACCTGATCTCGCGCGGCGGCGTCTCGACCGTGGACGACGTCTATGCCGCCGGGGCGGCGGTGACCTACCCTTACGACACCAGCAGGGCCGGCATCGTCCTCACGGCCGTCGGGGTCTATCAGCAGGGCACCGCCCTGGTGGCGAAGGTCTGTTCCAGCGTGGCGCGCAACGCCACGGCGCGGGTGGTCGGCAGCGTCCTCGGCGCCCCGCCCGAGGCGGAATCCTCGGTGGGCGCGCGCTACGTCATGGCCGAGACGACGGTCCCCTACGCCCCGATCTTCGGCATCTTTCCCGTGCTGAACACCCTGACCTTCGCCAAGCAGGCGACCTGGCCGATGCGGGGAACGGCGAGCGGGGGATCCCTCGAGACGATCCTCCCCGGCGGCAAGGCCTGCCCGGCGGCGTGACCGCCCCCCGGCATGGTCTCGCACCGGCATGGCCTCGCCCCGGCATGGCCTCCCCAAGCCACCTCAGCCCTTGAGCGCGTCCAGCCCCTCGGCCACGCTGGTCAGATCGACCTCGGTCACGGCGTATTCGGCCACGCCATGGACCATGAAGGGGTCGCTCTCGAGATAGGCCTCCACCGCTTCGCGCGGGCCGCGCGCGAGGATCAGGCCGCCGGTGCGGGGCACCTTGCGGCCGGCGGCGAGGAAGCCGTGCGCGGCATAGCCCGTCTTCAGCCACGCCACATGACCCTCCATGTGGCGGTCGGCCTCCTCCGGACCCGTGAGGTAGGTGAGCGAGACGACGATCATGGGCGTATCCTCCTGCGCGATGGGGCTCCGGCGGCTCTCACGCCTTCAGCACCGGCTCGGCGATCTCCACGGAGCCGCGCCGTGCCAGGTAGGCCGGCTGGAACAGGCACATCCGCACCGCGTCGCGGTACTTGCCGTTGACGAAGAACTCGTCCTTGAGGATGCCCTCGGGCTCGAAGCCGCAGCGCTCGTAGATCCGCACCGCGCGGGCATTGTCCTTGTCCACGTGCAGGTAGAGCTTGTGGATGTTGAGGACGCTGAAGGCGTAGTCCATGGCGATGCGGGTGGCGCGCGGGGCGTAGCCCT
>JAKONB010000201.1 GCA_022702195.1 Beijerinckiaceae bacterium
TGTCGGTCACGTGATCGGCGAGCGCTTCACCTTGCGCGCCCTGGTGCTCGGTCCGGCGGAGCGGGTGGAGTTCCAGATCGATGACGGGCCCTGGCAGGCGATGGCGCGGATCTCGGTGGTGCCCGCCACCACGTGGGCGTCGTCATGGGCGAGCCGCCGGTCGGCCGGCGCGGTGATCAGCACGAACGGCCAGGGGCGGGCGAGCTCCTTGAAGCGCCAGCTCACCACGCCGCGATCGATGGCGGCCACAGCGTAGCCCACCGGCCCTTCCTCGATCTGCCCGGTGGAGCGGGTCGCCGCGTAGATGGTGCGGCCGTCATTGGACAGTTCGTTGTAATGGGTGTGGCCCATCTCCACGAGGCGGACCGGCCCGCGATGGATGCGCTCGGCGATCGACGCGGCTTCGCCCGCGCCGGTCAGGTCGGCGGGGTAGCTGTGCATGAACAGGGCGCAATCCTGCCCGGCCGCCTCGGCGGCGGCGAGTTCGTCGGCGAACCAGGCGGCCTGCGCGGCGCCGAGCCGGAAATCCGGCCCGCCGGTGCCGGGGCCGCACATGTCGAGGAACAGGCAGCGGGTGCCCGAGACCTCGATGACGTAGGGCAGGGTGCGGGCGCCGAGCCCCGCATAGAAGGCGTCGAGGCTGCCGCCCTCCATGTCGTGGTCGCCGGTGATCACGTGAACCGGCAGGGAGAGCGGCGCCAGGGCCGCCTTGACCAGGGCGTATTGCGCGGGCGTGCCGTTGTCGGCGTTGTCCCCCGGCAGGTAGACGAAGTCTAGCCCCTCGACCTGGCCGAGCTGGGCCACGATGGCGTCCAGATCGCGGGCATTGTCCGCGTCCGCATGGGTGATGTGCAGATCGCCGATATGGGCGAAGGCCAGGATGTCGTCGCGCGCCTGCATCGCTCGCGCCCTCAGACGGCCACGGCCGGGACGGACCCCGCCCCGCCGCCGCCCGAGGCGTCGGAGGTCGCGGGCTCGTAGCCGTAGGTCTCCGGCATGGCGAAGAGGTAGAGGGCAAAGCCCGCCGCCGCGATGCCGGCCAGGGCCAGGAAGGCGGTGGAATAGCCCGCCGAGACGATGATGAGGCCGGCCAGCGTCGCGCTCAAGGCCGCCCCCAGGCTCTGGGCGGTGGCCACCGCCCCCTGCGAGACGTTGAACCGCCCGGTCCCGCGGGTGAGATCGGCCACGACGATGGGGAACAAAGCCCCGTAGATGCCGGCGCCGATGCCGTCGAGAAGCTGCACGCCCACCAGCCAGAACGGGTTGTCCGAGAACGTATAGAGCACGCCGCGCACCGCCAGCACGCCGAAGGCGGCCAGGAAGATCGGCTTGCGGCCGATGGCATCGGCCCGGGCGCCGACAAACACCGCCACCGGCACCATGACGAACTGCGCCGCCACGATGCAGATCGAGATCAGCGAGGTGGCGTTGTCCTTGCCCGAGAGCTTGGTGAGCAGCTGGCCCACCGAGGTCAGCATTGCGGCGTTGGAGAGGTGGAACAGGGCCGCCAGCACGGCGAACAGCATCAGGTCCTTGTTCTTGAACAGGAGCGACAGGCCGGAGGGCTGCTCGTCGCGCGCGCCCTTCTGGCCGGACTGCTCCTCGGCATGGTCGAGGCCGCGGGCGAGGTCGTCGTCGATGGCGTCGGCCGGTACCATCAGCATCGCGCCGATGCTGCAGAAGGCCAGGATCGCCATGAGCCAGAACACCACGATCGGCCCGAAGAAATAGGCGGTGCTGCCGGCGATCGCCGCCGAGGTGGCGTTGCCCGCGTGGTTGAAGCCCTCGTTGCGGCCGATCCGCTTCGAGAACAGCTTCGGGCCGACGACGCCCAGGGTGATGGCGGCCAGAGCCGGCGGGAAGATCGCGCCGGCGATGCCGGCCACCGACTGGGTGACCGCGACCGCGTAGAAATTCGAGATGAAGGGCAGGAGCAGGCAGCTCGCGGTGACCGCGATGGCGCCGGCAATGACCACGGCGCGCTTGTGCCGGGTCTTGTCGATGAGGGCGCCGGCGGGAGTCTGGGCGATGAGCCCGGCGATGCCCGCGATGGTCATGATCAGGCCGGTGGTGGCCTCGTTCCAGCCCTCGTCCGGGCCGCGCACAGCGATGAGGTAGATCGCCAGATAGGGACCCAAACCGTCGCGCACGTCGGCGAGGAAGAAGTTGAGGGCGTCGAGGCCTCGCAAGGCCCCTCGCGACGGAGAGCGTTCCCGTCCCCCCGCGTGCGTCGTCGCCGTCATCGCCTGGCACCTCGTCTCACACCGTGGAGAAACCCCCGAGCGCGACAAAATGCCAGGCTCGGGGAGCGGGCTTAGAATAGCTCAAAGCGAGGCTTGTTCCGTCGCAGGGAATAAAAAGCGCGTGTGTGCGTGCCAGGCGACATGAATGATAAATACAAGGCCAGCACAGCCCTGACGGAGCCTGCGCCGGATCAGGCCGCCTTGACCCCCGCGGGTGCCTTGACCCCCGCGGGTGCCTTGCCCTCTGCGGGTGCCTTGGCGGCCTCGGTCTTGCGGATCCGGCCCTCGAGCGTCACGTGGATCGTGTCGCGGGCGCCGCCCTTGGCTCCGACGATCTCGAAATGCTTCGGCTTGCGCACGGGCTCCCCCTCCACCGCGTAGCCGGCCGCCTCGACGGCGGCGATGGCGGCGGCCGGATCGGCCGGAGTCCCGTCCGCGTCGTGATCCGGCTTCTTCGGCCAGTCGATCACCCGGACCGTGCCGTCCGCGAGGGTGAGGGTCGCGACCTTGATCTCGGAGGGCTTGCGTTCCCCCGTGACCGAGACCGTGTCGCCGGGCTGCGGGGTGAGGCCCTCGGCGCCCAACTTCTCGGCGCCCTTGGGGCCGAGATCGGCCAGGAACCGCCCATCCTTCCCCGCGATGGCGAAGCGGTGACCGAACTGGGCCCAGACGGTGCCGGTGGCGTGCTGCGTGGTGCTCATGATGCTGTGTCCTGTGTTGCGTGTCTCTGACGGGTCGGCGGGATGGGGTCCGCCCCGCCGACCCGGCGGCGTCAGCGCGCATCGGCGGGTTTGGCGGCCGAGAGCTTGTCGAGGAGTTGCAGGGTGATGTCGGCGCAGGCCCGCATCGGCTCGTCGTCGGCGCATTTCACGTCGATCCGGGCGTCGCCGCGCTCGAACTGGAAATGGGCGCCCTTCGGCGGCGGTGGCGGCGGCGGGGCGTCCGGCCCCCCACGCGGGCCGCCGGGCGGCGGAGGCGGCGGTCCGCCGGCCTCCCGGCCGCGCGGGCCACCCGGGGGCGGGGGCGGGGGCGGCGCGCCCGCCTCGGGGCCGGGTCGCGGACCGCCCGGCGGGGGCGGCGTCTGCGCCACGGCGGCGGTGGCGAGCAGCAGCGTCATGGCGCCCAGGAGGGCGGTGGAGCGTGTCATCATCATGTCCTCGGTGGCGTGCGGGCGGATGCCCAAGAGCATCCGCTGGATGCCCAAAAGGATCCGCTGGATACCCATGAGCATCCGCCGGATGCCCGGTGGCATCCGCGATGGTCC
>JAKONB010000206.1 GCA_022702195.1 Beijerinckiaceae bacterium
GATCCGGTACGTCCTCGGCATCGTAGACCACGAGGCAGGCGCCGCTGGCCAGGGGCAGGGCGACGTTGAGCGCGCGCGGCTTGGTGCGCGGCAGTCCGGGCGGCACCGTGATGACGGCGAACCGGGCGGGCAGGCCGCCGCCGCCAGGGCCGCGGCGGTCTCGGTATCGCCGGCCTCGATAAGGAACAGAATCTCGAGCTTCGCCGCCGGATAGTCGAGGCGGGCCAGCCCCCGGACGAGCCGACCCACCACGCGGGCCTCGCGGTGGAGGGCCACCAGCACCGTATAGACCGGCAGATCGGCATCCGGCAGCGGCGTCTCGGGCGGCTTCACGTGCTCCATGCTCACGGCGGCGATGCGGAACGTCACCATCGCCAGGGCGGCGAGCTGCACCAGCCCCCAGCCCACCACCGCCAGGTGGACCGGCAGCAGCCCGGTGGCCACCGCCCCCAGTCCGGCCAGCAGGCCCGCCAGGGCGAGGGCGGGTCCCTGTGGGGCGCCCCGGAACGCCCAATCGGGGCGCCGGACCTGGAGGTCGTCCGCCGCGAAGGCCGCGATGCCCGCCGGATGGGCGGCGAACAGGGCCTCGCGCAGGCGGGACGGCGTGGTGATCGCCAGCGGATGACTGGCGGGGCTGCGGCCCCGCAGGAGTTCGCGGATGGCGCCCCTGCGCGGGGCGAGCACGAGGCGCGCCGGGGCACCGGGGGCCAGCGGCGCGAAGCCGCCCACGAGGCTGTCGGGATAGCGCGCGCCCGGCCCGAGCGGGACGTCCCCGGCGAGGAACGGCACCCCGAGGGCATGGGCGAGGCCGCGATAGTAATCCTCCTCGGCCATCAGGCCCGCATGGAGGAGGGCGGTGGCCGCGTCGGTGCCGGCCACGGCGGCCAGCGCCGCGGCCTTGGCGAGGCGGGCGGGCTCGACCCCTTGCGTGGCCAGGAAGCCGATCTCCGGCGGCAGCGCCACCGCCTCGGCCTGCGAAAGCCCAAAACCGAGGAACGACACGGGAAGCGGCCTCCCGACGGCTCCGGAACGTGCTAGGGGAACGGGGTGAGCCAGACCGCATCCGCGCGCAACCAGCGCATCACGACCACAACCCCCGCGTCAAGAGGTCGGCGGGGTCCGCTGAGCCTGCGGGGGCTCGCGGCCGCCTTGTTCCTGTGCGTAGGGGCCGGGATGCCGCGGGCCGAGGGGGTGACGATCCCGAATTTCTGGAATCCGCGCGCCCGCCAGGAACGCATCGAGCCCCAGCAGACGGCGCGCACCATCCGATTCCTCACCGACGACGAGTTCCCGCCGCTGCATTTCGCCGGGCCGGACGGCACGCCCACCGGCTTTGCCGTGGAGCTCGCCCGCGCGGTCTGCGAGCGGCTGGCCATGACCTGCACGGTGCAGGCGCGCCGCTTCGACACCCTGCTCGACGCCCTCGCCGACCGGCAGGGGGACGTGGTCGCCGCAGCGATTCCGCTGACACCCGCCCTGCGGACGCGCTTCCTCGCCACGCGGCCGTATTTCCGCTGGCCGGCCCGGTTCGTGGCCCGCACGGACAAGGGGCTGCCCGCCCCCTCCGCCGCCGCGCTGGCGGACCGGGGCGTGGCCGTGGTCACGGGCAGCGCCCACGCCGCCTATCTCCAGGCGTTCTTCCCCAAGGCTCTGCCCAAGAGCTTCGCCGATCTGGCCGCCGCCGAGGGCGCCCTCCGGCGCGGCGAGGTGGATTATCTGTTCGCCGACGGTCTCAACCTCGCCCTCTGGGTGGGAGGCATCGACGCCGCCGGCTGCTGCGCCTTCATGGGGGGCGACTATCTCGAGAACCGCTATTTCGGCGAGGGAATCGGCCTCGTCACCCGCCCGGACGATTCCGTCCTGTCGCGCGCCCTCGACGACGCGCTTCAGCGCGTCTGGGACGAGGGCAAATATGCCGAACTCTACCTGCGGTTCTTCCCGGTGAGTCCGTTCTGAGGACGCCGCCGGGGCGGGATGCATCGAGGGTGGATTCGCGCCGCCCCAGGCGTACAAGGCGCAACACGCCACCCGATTCCGCCCCTTGGAGCGTCCCGATGGACATCGCCGACCTCGCCCCGCACGCCCATCAGGTCCTGCGCGAGGCCACCCTGCCGGAATGGCCGAACCATTACCGCGGCAAGGTCCGGGACAATTACGACCTGCCCGATGGCCGCCGCATCCTGATCACCACCGACCGGATCAGCGCCTTCGACCGTGCGCTGGCCGCGATTCCGTTCAAGGGACAGGTGCTGACCCAGACCGCGCGCTTCTGGTTCGAGCGCACCGGCGACATCTGCCCCAACCACGTGCTCGCCTATCCGGATCCCAACGTGGTGATCGGCCGGCGCCTGACCATCCTGCCGGTGGAGATCGTGGTGCGCGGCTACCTCGCCGGCACCACCTCGACCTCGATCCTGACCCGCTACCGGGCGGGGGAACGCGCCATGTACGGCCATCACCTGCCGGACGGGATGCGGCCGAACCAGCGCCTGCCTGAGGCGATCATCACGCCCACCACCAAGGCGTTCGACGGCGGCCACGACGAGCCGCTCTCCGAGGCGGAGATCTTGGACCAGGGGCTGCTCACCGCCGCGCAATGGCGCACCGTGTCCGAGGCGGCCTTGGCGCTGTTCGCCCGTGGCCAGGAGGTCGCGGCCGAACGCGGGCTGATCCTCGCCGACACCAAGTACGAATTCGGGACCGACGCCGAGGGCAACCTCCTCCTGGCCGACGAGATCCACACCCCGGACAGCAGCCGATACTGGTTCGCCCAGAGCTACGCCGCGCGGTTCGAGGCGGGCACCGCACCCGAGAGCTGCGACAAGGATGTCGTGCGCAACTGGGTGGTGGCCCGCTGCGACCCCTACGTCGATCCGATCCCCGAGATCCCCGGCGCGGTCGTGCTGGAGACCGCCGCGATCTATATCCGCGCCTACGAGACCATCACGGGCGAACGCTTCACCCTGCCGGACCCCGCCGAGGTGCCCCTGGAGCGCATCCGCCGCAACCTCGCGGCCCTCGTCTGAGGCACAAGCCCTTCACCGCACCAGCCGGCGCCCGCCGGCCGCCACGCCCAGCAGCATGAGGGCGATCGCCAGGAAGGCGGTGGACAGGCTGGTGGCGTGGGCGAGGAGGCCGATCGCCGCCGGACCGGCGAGCACGCCGGCATAGCCGAGGGTGGTCACCGCCGGGATCGCGATCCGCTCGGGCATCGTCCCCTGGCGGGCCGCCGCGCTGAACAGCACCGGCACGATGTTGGCGCAGCCCGCCCCCACCAGGGCGTAGCCCGCCAGGGTCGCGGGCCAAACCGGCACCGCCACGGCGAGGACGAGACCGGACGCGGCGGTGAGCCCGCCCAGCCCAACGATGCGGGGGCGGCCGATGCGGCGCACCAGGGCGTCGCCGGTGAGCCGGCCGATGGTCATCGTCAGCGAGAAAGCCGCGTAGCCGAGCCCGGCGGAGGC
>JAKONB010000211.1 GCA_022702195.1 Beijerinckiaceae bacterium
GTCAGCATCGGCGACCGCACGCAGATCGGTCCCGGTGTCCAGATCCTCACGCCCGATCACCCGCGGGAGCCGGGTCCGCGTGAAGCCGGCCTGGAGTTCGCCCGGCCGATCCGGATCGGTCGCAACGTCTGGATCGGCGGCGGCGCGATCATCCTGCCGGGGGTGACCATCGGCGACGATGCCATCATCGGGGCCGGCAGCGTGGTGACGCGCGATGTCGGCGACGGCGTGACGGTGGTCGGCAACCCGGCCCGGCCGGTGCGACCGGCCGCCGCGCCCTGAGATCCTCGCCGCGCGATCGACGCGGAGAGGATCTCAGGGCGCCTGCGCGGCACGGGAGGCTCATCGAACGCCGCCAATCCGGAGGACACGAGCGGCATTCGGACGTCCGGGCGAACACGCCGCGCGGGACGGCGCGGTTTTCACGTTCACCCGCACGCCTCCGATATGCGATGAGCAGCCGGTATCGGCAGGACCGATACCGGCAGGACCGACACTGACAAGACCGACACCGGCAGGACAGGCAGCGGGGACGGACGTGACGACGGCGCAGGACACGCAGCGCGAGACCACGCAGTCGGGGGAGGCGCACGCCGTGCCCAACCCGTCCGCCGTCGGTCTCGTGGCCGTCATCGTCGCGGCCACCGACGGGGAGCCCCGCGCCCTCACCGTGGAGGTCGAGGGACAGGCGGCGGGCCGCGCGCGGGGCCTTCCGGCCGGCCCCCTCGTGCCCGAGCATCCCACCCTGGAGCGCGGCCTCCGGGCCTGGGTGGAGCGCCAGACCCATCAGCGCCTCGGTTACGTGGAGCAGCTCTACACCTTCGGCGACCGCGACCGGCAGGGGGACGAATCGGCGGGGCTGCACTCGCTCTCGGTGGCCTATCTCGCCCTGGTGCGCGAGGTCCGGCCGGCGGGCCTCGCTGAGGCGTCCTGGCGCAACTGGTACGGTTACCTGCCCTGGGAGGATTGGCGTGCCGGCCGCCCCGCCATCCTCGACGACATCGAGGCGCGGCTGCTGGCCTGGGCGGCGTCGCCCGCCGATCCGAAGCAGAGCCGCCGCCGGCAGGACCGGCTCGCCCTCACCTTCGGCCTGTGCGGCGGCGCCTGGAACGAGGAGCGGGTGCTGGAGCGCTACGAACTCCTGTTCGAGGCCGGGCTGATTCCCGAAGCCCATGGCCAATCGGGGGCCGCCTGCCCCACCGACATCGCCACCACCGGCGAGCCGATGGCCTTCGACCATCGCCGGGTGCTCGCCACGGCGATCGGCCGCCTGCGCGGCAAGATCAAGTACCGCCCAGTGGTGTTCGAGCTGATGCCGCCGACCTTTACCCTGTTCCAGCTCCAGCGCACCGTCGAGGCCCTGTCGGGGACCAATCTGCACAAGCAGAACTTCCGCCGTCTCGTGGCGCAGCAGGGGCTCGTCGAGGAGACCGACGGGGTTACCAGCGGCGCCACCGGCCGGCCGGCCCGCCTCGTGCGGTTCCGGCGCGAAGTGCTGCTGGAACGCCCGGCCCCGGGGTTTCGCCTCCGCGCCTCCCGCCGCCCCGCCTGACAATCGCACCGCAGCGTCATTTTCGCAGCGCAAAATCGTTATGCTCAAGTCCAGCATATCTGGACAACCGTTCGGGATGTCCCTACGTTAGTCGGCACAATGCTCATATTGAGCATAAGTGAGGACGCGTCCATGGCGGCGACCCCGAACCCGATCGGCCCGAATGCGGCTCCCCCGATGGGGATGCCCCTGCCCCATATCTACGATCGCGTCAGCCGGCACATCCCGGCGATCGAGTGGCCGGCGCTCGCCGACGACGTGGCGGCGATCCTCGAACTGAAAAAGACCCGCAACGCGGTCATCCTGGCGCACAACTATCAGGCGCCGGAGATCTTCCACACGGTGGCGGACATCGTCGGCGACAGCCTGGCTCTGGCCCGCGAGGCCGTGACGGTGGATGCCGACGTGATCGTGCTGGCCGGCGTCCACTTCATGGCCGAGACCGCCAAGCTGCTGAATCCGGGCAAGACGGTGCTGATCCCCGACATGGCGGCGGGCTGTTCGCTGGCCGATTCGATCACCGCCGCCGACGTGCGGGGCCTGCGCGAAAGATATCCGGGCGTGCCGATCGTGACCTACGTCAACACCTCCGCGGCGGTGAAGGCGGAATCGGACCTGTGCTGCACCTCCGGCAACGCGGTGGATGTCGTGCGCTCGCTCAACGCCCCCCGGGTGCTGATGATTCCGGACGAGTTCCTGGCCCAGAACGTCCAGGCTCTGGTGCCCGAGGTGGAGATCCTCACCTGGGCCGGGCATTGCGAGGTGCACGAGCAATTCACCCCGGCCGATATCCGTGAGGTCCGCGAGAGCTATCCGGGCGTCACCGTCATCGCCCACCCGGAATGCCCGCCCGACGTGGTGGCCGAGTCGGATTTCTCGGGCTCCACCGCGATGATGATGAACTTCGTCACGGAGAAGCGTCCCAAGCAGGTGGTGCTCGTGACCGAGTGCTCCATGGGCGACAACATCGCCGCGGCCAATCCGGACATCGAGTTCATCAAGCCCTGCAACCTGTGCCCGCACATGAAGCGCATGAGCCTGAAGAATATCCGCCGGGCGCTGGAGACCCTGACCCACGAGGTCACGGTGGCGCCGGACCTGGCCGATCGCGCCCGCCTGGCGGTGGAGCGCATG
>JAKONB010000214.1 GCA_022702195.1 Beijerinckiaceae bacterium
AGATGTGCGGGTCGGTGCCGCGGGTGACCGCGATGCGGCGGCCCTTGAGGTCGGCCACCGTGGCGACGCCGGAATCCTTGCGCGTGACCAGCGCGGTCCATTCCGGCTGCGAGAACGCGTAGATCGCCCGGATCGGGTTGCCGTTGAGGCGCGCCAGCAAGGCCGCGGCCCCCGCCGAGGAGCCGATGTCGATGGCCCCGCCATTGAGATATTCGAGGGCCTTGTTCGAGCCGAGCGACTGCACCCAGCGCACGCCGATGCCCTTCTCCTTCAGGGCCTCCTCGAGGAAGCCCTTGTCCTTCAGGAGGAGGCTCACCGGGTTGTAGGTCGCCCAGTCGAGCCGGACCTCCGTCACCTCGGCGGCCGGGGCCGCCCCCTGGCCCGCCAGCAGGGCGAGGGCGCCGCTAGCCGTCGCCAAGAGTTCGCGGCGCGAAAGGGGCTTCGGGAGACGCATGGCGGAGCGCTTTCGTTGGGCGGCGACGACAGCTTGGGGGCGACGCCCCGGATCACCGATCCGGGGCGTCGCGATCACGCCGCGTCCCTAGCGCGGCAGGCGGTGCAGGGCCTTCAGGAACACGTCCACGTCCTCGCGGGTGTTGTAGAAGGCGAGCGAGGCGCGGATCGACTGATCGACGCCGAACCGGCGCAGGGCCGGCAGGGCACAATGGTGGCCGGAGCGCACCGCGATGCCGTGGGCGTCGAGATGGTGGGCCACCGCCTCGTTGGCCTGTCCCTCGATGACGAAGGACATCACGCTGGCCTTCTGCCGGGCGGTGCCGATCAGGCGCAGACCCTTGATGTCGGCGAGCCCGCCCTGCGCGTAGTCGAGCAGGTCGTGCTCGTAGGCCGCGATGGCCGGCAGCCCGACGCTCTCCAGGTAGTCGAGCGCCGCGCCGAGGCCGACCGCCCCGGCGATGTCCGGCGTGCCCGCCTCGAACTTCTCCGGCGCGCCCTTGTAGACGGTCTTGGAGAAGGTCACGTCCTCGATCATGTGCCCGCCGCCCTGCCAGGGCGGCATCGCCTCGAGCAGGTGCCGTTTGCCGTAGAGCGCGCCGATCCCGGTGGGGCCGAACACCTTGTGGCCGGAGAAGACCACGAAATCGGCATCCAGCGCCTGCACGTCGATGGGGATGTGAGGGGTCGACTGGGCCGCGTCCACCAGCACCGGCACGCCGTAGGCATGGGCGAGCGCGATGATCTCGCGGACCGGGTTCACCGTGCCGAGCGCGTTGGCGACGTGCGTCACCGACACGATCTTGGTGCGGCCCGACAGCAGGGCGGCGTATTGCTCGAAGATGATCTCGCCGCGATCGTCCACCGGGATCACCCGCAGGGTGGCGCCGGTGGCCTGGGTCAGGAGCTGCCAGGGCACGATGTTGGCGTGATGCTCGATCTGGCTGACGATGATCTCGTCACCCGGGCCGAGATTGGCGCGGCCATAGGAATTGGCCACGAGGTTGATCGCTTCCGTGGTGCCGCGCACGAAGACGATGTCGTCCTTGGACGGGGCGTTGAGGAAGCGGCGCACCTTCTCGCGGCCGCCCTCGAACAGGTCGGTGGAGCGCGCCGCCAGCGTATGGGCGGCCCGGTGGATGTTGGAGTTGTGGCGGCCGTAGAACTCGCTCGTGGCGTCGATCACGCTCTGCGGCTTGTGGGTGGTGGCCGCGTTGTCGAGCCAGACGAGGCGGTGCCCGTTCACGCTCTGGTGCAGCGCCGGGAAGTCCTTTCGCACGTGCTCCACGTCGAACGGCGCCCCCACCGGGCTCGACCCGTGCGACGTCACGCGCGGGGCCGGACCGGAATGGCGGGCGGGCTCGACCCGGGGTTGGGCCGAGGCCTTGGCGGGGCGGCGCGGCTGCGGCTCGAGGAAGTAATAGTCGCCCGCCGGCGCCGGGGCCACCGAGAGGTGCCCGGTGCGCTGGAAGTGTTCCTGTGACACGTCCTTGCCCCGATGCGACGGGTCGGCCGGCACCAGGCTCGGGCTCAGGGCATGCGCGAAGGCATTCGCCCGCGGATGATCCTGGGCGATGGTCCGGTGCAGGTCCGGCCCCCCGGGGAGGAACGCGGCCACCTCGTCCAGGCTCGGCACGAAGAACTCGGGCAAGCCCCGGCGGCCGAGCGGGTCGGCCAGCGGATGCACCGAGGGAATCGCGCCGACATCGAGCAGGTTGGCACTGCTCGGCGCCGGAGTTCCGCCGACCGGGTTGGCGGCGGACGGTCCGGTGAGGCCGGGCAGCCCGAGGCTCGGGCCGCCGGCATTGCGCGCGCCGAGGGAGGAGGTGTCGGGCGCGAGGCCCGACGGAAGAGCACCGGACGGTGCGGAGGGGGTGCCGAGGCTGGCACCCGGCAGCGCGGGCTGCCCGGGGGCCTGGGGAAGATTCTCCAGGCCCTGGGGGAGCTGCGGCGAGGCCGGCAGGCTCGGGGTGAGCGGCGCGGACGCCGCTTGCCCCTGGCCGTAGATCTCGCGGGCGAGGCGCCCGACGAGATCCGCATGCGCCGTGTCGCCGAGCACCCCCGTGGGCAAGCCCGAGGGGAAGCCGGCCTCAGGCGTAGTCATGGTAGTTGCCCAGCAGCACGTTATCGAGACGGGCGATGGCGTCCTCCACCAGCACGGCGGCCGAGAAGTAGCGTGTCACCAGGTGCGAGGCGATCGAGTGGTCGTTGGTACCCATGTAGCGCACCGACAGGCCGGGCTCGATCTCGCCGGTCACGCCCGACTTCTGCAGGCCGACCACGCCCTGCTCACCCTCACCGACCCGCAGCAGCAGGATCGAGGTGGTCTGGGCGCCGGTGGCCGGATCGGTGTCGATGGGCAGCTTGTCGCTCGGCACCAGCGGCACGCCGCGCCAGGTGAGGAACGGGGCACCGAACAGGTGGACCACCACCGGCGGCACGCCGCGCCGGGTGGCTTCGCGTCCGAAGGCCGCGATGGCGCGCGGATGGGCCACGAAGAAGGCCGGCTTCTTCCAGACCAGGGTCAGCAGCTCGTCGAGATCGTCCGGGGTGGGCGGGCCGCCCCGGGTGGGGATGCGCTGGCGTCCGCCGACCTCGTTCAGCAGGCCGAACTCGGAATTGTTCAGCAGCTCCCATTCCTCGCGCTCCTTCACGGCATCGACCGTGAGGCGGATCTGCTCGCGCAGCTGGTCGATCTCGTTGGAATAGAGGTCGGTGACGCGGGTATGGGTGTTGAGGATCGTCTGGATCGTCGAGAGGTGATACTCGCGCGGATCGATCTCGTAATCGACGAAGGTGGTGGGCAGGCGCGGCGCGCCGTTATGGACCGCCAGGAGCTCGATGCCCTGCTCGCCCTGGCTGTTGACGTGGCCCTTGAGGCGCTCGCGCTCCTCGACATACTGGGCGACGCGGTTCTTGATGGCGTCGTCGTCCAGGGCCGCGCGGTCGAGGGTGAGCAGCGTCACGGCGGAGAGCGCCTTGACGGCGGGGGTGGGCTGAGAACCGCCGGTCAGGGCCTCGTCCCCGAAGAAGTCGCCGCGGGTGGCGAGACCCTGGCGCAGACGGTTGGCATAGGGGCCGGACAGGGACAGCTCGACGGTGCCGTCGGTGACGATGGTCAGGCTGCGGTCGGTGGCGCCCTCGGCCGAGATCGTCTCGCCGGCCTGGTGCTTGCTCTTGGTGAACCGCTCGGCGAGGGCGGCCAGCTCGGCATCGCCCAGCCGGCTGAAGACCGGCACGGCGCGCAGGGAGGCGGGGCTGATGGTGCGCTTCTTGCCATCCGCGGTGATGTCGACGCGGCCGGGCTTGGCCAGCACCACGGCGCGGCGGTTCACCCGGTAGACGCCGCCATCGACGTTGACGAAGGGCAGCAGCCGCAGCAGCCAGCGCGGCGTGTTCGCGAGATTCTGAACCGACGTGACCGTCGCCGTCGATAGATTACGTGCCGCCGATGCGCCCACGCTCAATCCTTGTCCGCTCATTAGACTTCGTCTCCGACATTCCGCGAGGTCAGCGGAAGGTCACGACGCGGCTCATGCTGCCAACGCGAACCACCACCGGACACCCGCATTGTGAATTCATTCCATTGTATGCCCGGCACTTCGCGAGAAGCGTGTCCTAAAGGGCCTCCCCGTTTAGCGAGCCTATTTCCCTCCGGTCAACAAAATTATGTTCTATATTTCTGGCCGGTTATAGGATAAGGTATTTGAGTTTTGCCGCATCAATGAATAATAATCCACATTGTGGTGATTCAGGAGAATAACAATCTCCCGCGGGCGGCCTGCGGAGAAGCCGCGCGCTCGCGCACCTGTCGCAGGCCCGGCCCTGGCGGGATCCCCCACGATCCGCGGGCCGGCACGGACGTGGCGCGTGGCCGGAGGGGCGGCGCAGCAGGCCCGTTTCCGCAAACCGGCTTCGGCGATCGACACCATCCCTCCGGGCCGAGATCTTTGGAAGCACAATTCCGAAGATCGTTGCTACACTGCAATCCTCGAAAGACGAGATTGCCGGCCCAACGGGAAGCCCGAAGATGAAAACCCGGACCACACTCCTATCTGCCACCGTCCCGACGATGCGCATCTGTCCCCTCGTCGCGAACACCGATCATGCCGGAGCCAATCGGAGAAGGAATGGGGACGATGGGATATCACGACACACACCTGAGTGAATTCGGCACCGCCGGGGCCTTCGCGACGCGCAGCCTGCGCCGCCATTATGGCCGGGCGGCCTTCACCGCCGCCATCGAGAACGGGCTGATGCCCGACGAACTCTCCGAAGTCCTGGCCGGACGCAGCGTCGTCGAGGCGTTCCCGGTGGCCGGTCGCGAGAGCGTCGTCGATTATGCCCACCGGGCCGTGGCCGAGATGATGGTCGCCTATGTGAGCCAGCCCCTCAACTGACGACCCCGCCGCGACCGTCGCGGCGGCCCCGTTCCGTCCGACTTCCGGTTGGTCCCTTCGGAAGGGCGGCGCGCGGCCTCGCCCGGGCGCCGCCCGGGCTCCACGGGACCATCTCCGCCGCGAACGCGCGGAGATGGTCTCAGCGGGTTCGGGGCAGGACATGTTCGGCGAAGCGGCGCATCTCGGCCTCGAAGGGCTGGAATTGCAGCATGAACAGATCGATGCCCGCCGTGTGGAAGGCGCGGATGCGGGCGGCGACGGTCTCGTAGCTGCCGACGAGCCCCGCCGCCGTGCCGCCATTGGTGCCGACATGCCGGCTCGCCGCCGCGTCGGTCTTGGCGAACATGACGCTGGCCGCGTCGGTGCGCGCCCGCGTGTCGGCCCGCAGCTGCGCGTCGCGGTCGGCCAGGGCGAGCAGGCGGGCATGTTCGGCCTGGGCCGCCGCGTCGGTCTCCCGGGCGATGACGAAGGCCGAGAGACCGTAGCGCAGGGGGCCGTTGGCGGCCGGACGCCGCGCCACGTCGGCGATCAGGGCGGCGACGTCGGGCAGCGGCTGGCCGTTGATGAACCACACATCCGCCCGCTCCGCCGCCAGCGCCCGGGCCGGCTCCGATTCGCCCCCGAGATAGATGGTCGGGCGCGGCCGGAAGGTGCCGGCGGGGCGCAACTGATAATCCTCCACGCGGAAATGCCGGCCCGCGACCGTCACGCGCTCGCCGCGCATCAGCCGGTCCACGAGGGTGATCCAGTCGCGCCCATAGGCGTAGCGCTCGTCATGCGCCGGGAAGGGCAGGCCCGCCCGCTCGAATTCCGCCCGGTTCCAGGCGTTCACGAGGTTGAGGGCGAAGCGGCCGGCGCTGATCTGCTCGATCTGCAGCGCCATCTTGGCGAGCACCACCGGATGGTAGAGCCCCGGCTTGATCGCCGCGATGATCTCGATGCGCTGCGTCAGCGCCGCGAGGGCGGCCGCCGCCGTCCAGGCCTCGAGCTGGTCGCGTTCGTCGTCGTAGGGATTGGCGGTGTGCTGGGCGACGAGGACCGCATCGAAGCCCAGGGCCTCCGCCTCCAGCACCAGGGCGCGGTTGCGGGTCCAGCTGGCATCGTCCGGCTCGTCCGGATCGTGGTGGGCGGCGCGCGACCCGTGAACGGCCGCCCAGATCCCGAAACGCGGTGCGCTGGTCATGCCGGTCAGCCCCGCCCGGCCGGCGGCTGCCAGATCGGCACCGCCGTGGCGTCGAGCTTGCGCGGGATCAGCCTGGCCTCCAGGAAGGTGTCGGCGATGGCCTGCTGCTCGCCGAGCTCCGCCCGCGCCACCGGGGTGATGGCGTAGCTGCGGCGACGGTTCACCGTGGCCACCACCTCCGGCGACAGGTCGCCCCAGATCGGCGCCAGCAGCGCCACGGCGGCCTCCGGCTCGGCCTTCACCCAGCGGCCGGCCTCCGCGAGGGCCTGATAGACGGTGGCGACCACCTGCGGGTTCTCGGCCACGAAGCTGTCATTGGCGAGGTGGTAGCGGTGATAGCTCGAGAGGCCGGTGGCGTCGGCCAGGACCCGCACCGGGCGCTTGGCCTGCGCGATGGCCAGGAACGGGTCCCAGATCACCCAAGCATCGAGGCTGCCCTGGCCGAAGGCCGCGAGCCCCTCCGGCGCCTGGAGATAGGCCGGCTTGATGTCGGCGAAGCCGAGCCCCGCGTTCTTCAAGGCCGCCGCCAGGACGAAGTGGCAGCCCGAGCCGCGCGAGACCCCCACCGTGCGGCCCTTCAGGTCGGCGATGGTGCGGATGGCCGAATCCGCCGGGACGATGATCGCCTCGGCCGAGGGCGCACCGACCTCGCGGGCATAGAAGGTGAGCGGCGCGTTCGCCGATTGGGTGAAGATCGGCACCGCATCCGCCACATCCGCGTGGAGATCGACGGCGCCGGCATTCATCGGCTCGATCACCGCCGTGAACAGGTGCCAGGACGGGGTGAAGCCCAGCGGCTTCAGGCGCTCCTCCAGGGTGCCCTTCGCCTTGAGCACCGTGAGCAGGGTGGAGGAGCGCTGGTAGCTGAGGCGGACGGTGCGCTCGGCAGCCCGGACCGCCGGCATGCCGAGGGACAGGGAGGCGGCCACCCCGAAACCGGTGCGCAGCAGGGCTCGGCGCGACGGGGCGGCCCCGCGCGGCGTGTGGTCGGTCATCGTCGTCTCCGGCTGGCGGGCAAACGCGAGGGCACCGGGCGTCGATGGTGACGCCGACGCCCGGTCGAGATCATCTCGCGTATCGGGCCGGGCAGACGCCCCATCGTCTGGGCGAGTCCGGTCGACATCTCGATTTTTAACGGTAAGTCGCCGCCGTTCCAAGAAAACAGTCTTTTGAATTTCGGCCGTTCCACGAACGGATCTTTCCCTCATCCTCGGCGGAGCACCAATGACTTTTCCCGACCGGAATTGTCCGCACGGATGGACCTCCGCAGCGGCGACGCGCGGCAGGGACACGACGACGATCGGGGCGGGGGTCCGCATCGCCGGATCAACAGACAGCTTCTTTTCCGATCGACATTGACGGCAGAATGATCGTTTTCCACGAGACGGAATAACAGTAAAAGCTTCCAAAATCGGCAGAACGACCCGGAAAGACCGCGCGATGTCTTGAGTTCTGCCGCGCAATTCCCGATTCCAAGACCCGTCGCCACGGGATCGCTCGACCGGATCCCGCCGCGGCGCCTCTCAGGACGGGATGTCGAGACCATGTCGCAGACGAATGCAGGCTGGGGTGCGGGTCCGAGCGAACGCTACGAGGCCCTGGCCGCCCGCTTCCGGCCGGTCTTCGCGGAGATCCGCGCCACGGCGGTGGCGCGCGATCGCGAGCGCCGGCTTCCCCATGCCGAACTCGGCTGGCTGAAGGAGGTGGGCTTCACCACCCTGCGGCTGCCGGAGGCGGCGGGGGGCCACGGGGCGAGCCTGCCCGAAGTGTTCAACCTGCTGATCGCGCTATCGCAGGCCGATTCCAACGTCACCAATGCCCTGCGGGCGCATTTCGGCTTCACCGAGGACGTGCTGTGCTCGGGCTCGGCGGACTGGCGGGGGCGCTGGATCGCGCGGATCGCGGCCGGCGAGACCATCGGCAGCGGCGTGTCCGAGACCGGCGAGGCCAAGGTCGGGCAGTTCGAGACGATCATCCGCCGGCGCGGCGCCGAGCGGGTGGTGGACGGCCGGAAATTCTACACCACCGGCTCGCTCTTCGCCGACTGGATCCACCTCTCGGCCCAGGACGAGGACGGCGCGCCGGTGGTGGCGGCGGTCCCGACCCGGGCGCCCGGCGTGGAGATCGTCGACGATTGGGACGGGTTCGGCCAATCGCTCACCGCGAGCGGGACGGCGACGTTCACCGGCGTGGTGGTCGATCCCGCCTGGATCAAGCCGGACCCAACGCGCTTCCCCTACGCAATGGCGTTCTTCCAACTTGTCCATCTGGCGACCCTGGCGGGGATCGGCCGGGCGGCGGCGGAGGACGTGGCCGGGCTCGTCGCCGCGCGCACCCGCGTCTACAGTCACGGCAATGCCGGGCGCACCGCCGACGATCCGCAGGTCCAGGCGGTGGTCGGCCGGGTCCGGGGCAACGCCTACGCGGCCGGCGCCATCGTGCTCAAGGCCGCCGAATCGGTGCAGCGGGTGTTCGATCTGCGCCGGGCCGGACAGGACCCGACGGCCGCCGCCGCGCTCGCCGATGTCGAGGTCAACCAGGCGGTCACCGTAGTGACCAACCTCGTGCTGGAGGCGACCACCGGCCTGTTCGACGCGCTCGGCGCCTCGGCGGTGAAGGAGGGGCTCGGCCTCGACCGCTACTGGCGCAACGCCCGCACCATCGCCTCGCACAATCCCCGGATCTATCGGGACCGCATCGTCGGCGCCTTCGCAGTGAACGGCACCGAGCCGCCGCGCCAGTATCGCGTCGGCACAGCCTGACGCCAGCCGCCACGGCGGTAGGACGGCGGAGATCGTCCTCGTCTCCCCGGCAAGCACGCGAAAAACGTTTCTGAGTCCAGGGCAAGATCAGAAAACGCTTTCGTTGACTCGGTGTCGGGGCGATTGAATATTGGATCCGTTGATCCCTCGACGGATCACT
>JAKONB010000217.1 GCA_022702195.1 Beijerinckiaceae bacterium
CCCGTCGACGTCGCCGAGGGTCAGGGCGGTGCCGCCGGCCTTGACCCGGGCGTAGAGCCGCTCGAACACCTTGCGGGCCTTCTCGGCATCCTCGGGCGCGCCCTTGACCACGAGGTGATTGCCGAGGGCCGTGGCGGTGACGAAGAGACGGCGCTCGATATGGGCGACGTTCTGGTCGTATTGCCCGAAAACGAGACTGGCGAGGCGGTTGTCGTCGAAGGTCAGCGAGACGTCCACGGTTTCGACGATGTCGCCGCTGCGCGCCGCCGGTCCGCGTCCGCGCAACGGGCCGCCGCGTCCGCCCAAGCCTTCAGATCCTGACAAGCCCCGTATCCTTCCTCAAACCCGGCCCCTTCAGGCGGCCGCAGCCGCGCCGGCGGCCGCTGCGCCGGCGACCGCCGCGCCGGGCACGGCCTCGCCGAACAGGCTGTTGGAGCCCGCTCGCACGATCCGCACCGGCACCAATGTCCCGATGGTTGAAGTGGGCGCATCGAACTGTACCGGGAGGAGGTGCGGCGTCTTGCCCGCCACCTGGCCGGGATGGCGGCCGGCCTTCTCCACCAGCACCTCGACCACCGTCCCCACCGCCGCCGCGTTGAAGGCGTGGCGCTGTTCGTCGAGCAGGCCCTGGAGGGCGGCGAGGCGGCGGGACTTCACGTCCTCCGGCACCGCGTCGGCCCAGTCCGCCGCCGGGGTGCCGGGGCGGGGGCTGTACTTGAACGAGAAGGCGCTGGCGAAGCCGATCTCGGCCACGAGCCGCATGGTCTCGGCGAACTCGGCCTCGGTCTCGCCGGGGAAGCCCACGATGAAATCGGACGACAGGGCGATGTCGGGCCGCACCGCCCGGATGCGGGCGATCACGTCGCGATAGGTGGCGGCGTCGTGCTTGCGGTTCATCGCCTTCAGCACCCGGTCCGAGCCCGACTGCACCGGCAGATGCAGGTACGGCATCAGGGCCGGCAGGGTGCCGTGGGCGGCGATGAGAGCGTCCGCCATGTCGTTGGGGTGGCTGGTGGTGTAGCGCAGGCGCAGCAGGCCGGGGATCTCCTGCAGGATCCGCATCAGGTCCGGCAGCGTCGCGCTCGCCCCATCCGCCCCCGCGCCGTGATAGGCGTTCACGTTCTGGCCGATCAGGGTGATCTCGCGCACGCCGCCGCGCACCAGCTTCTCGGCCTCGGCCAGGATCGCCGCCACGGAGCGCGAGACCTCGGCACCCCGGGTATAGGGCACCACGCAGAAGGCGCAGAACTTGTCGCAGCCCTCCTGCACGGTGAGGAAGGCGGACACACCGTGGGTGCGCCGCGCCGGCAGGTGGTCGAACTTGTCCTCCACCGGGAACTCGGTATCCACCACCCGCTTCTGGCGCGACTGGACGAGGAGATCCGTCAGGCGGTGATAATTCTGCGGGCCGACCACCACGTCGACGCTGGGCGCGCGCGACAGGATCTCGGCGCCCTCGGCCTGGGCGACGCAGCCCGCCACCACGATCTTGGTCTCCCGGCCGGCCTCGGCGCGCGCGTTCTTCAGGACGCGCAGGCGTCCGAGCTCGGAATAGACCTTGTCGGCGGCCTTCTCACGGATGTGGCAGGTGTTGAGGACCACCACGTCCGCCTCTTCCACCGCCTCGGTGGGGGCATAGCCCTCGGCGGCGAGGACGTCCGCCATGCGGGCGGCGTCGTAGGCGTTCATCTGGCAGCCGTAGGATTTGACGAAGGCTTTCTTCAAAAGTCCGGTCCCGACGATCGTTTCGCGTCACGGCCTTAGCATGGTTCCGCGGCGGCGTCGCGGCCCGCCGCGCGGCGGCTCAGATCGCCGGAACGCCCGAATCCGGCAGCGCCGCCCCCTTCGCGCCGGCGCGGCCCGGCCCGAGCCCGCCGGCCCAGACGGGACCGTGCGGCGGGCGCCCGGTCACCGCCCGCTGGAGCGCCTCGCGCACCGAGGCCTCGGCCAGGGCGGTGGCGCGCTTGCGGTCGGTGCCGGCCTCGAACACGATCGGCGCGCCCCAGACCACGTGAACGTCGATGGGTCCCCGGGTCACGAAGGTGGCCAGATGCGGGGCCAGCTCCATGTCGCCGTACCAGGCGATGTCCGGCCGCTCGGCCCGGACGAGGGGCAGCCCGTTGCGGCGCGGATAGGTGATCGCCAGGGGCTGGAGCCGGATGCGGTCGAGCCCCGGCGCCGCGCCGTCGAGCGCCGCGCGGGCGGCTCCCACCAGGGAGGAGCGGAACGGCAGCAGGCGGGTGCCGTCGCCGGTGGTCCCCTCCGCGAACAGCACGATGAGGTCGCCGCCCGAGAGGCGGTTCGCCACCGCAGCGTTGACGCTGGCGGTGGCCGTGCGGCGGGTCCGGTCGATGAACACCGTGCGCTGGAGCCGGGCGAGGGTGCCGATCACCGGCCAGCCGGCAATCTCCGATTTGGCGACGAAGGAGAGCGGGCGCAGCGAACCCAGCGCGACGATGTCGAGCCACGAGACGTGGTTGGCGAGCACGAGGGCCGGCTCGCCGGGGGCGGGCGGCGTCCCGCTCTGGGTGACCCGGACGCCGAACAGCCACAGGAACGTCCGATGGAACCAGGCGGGCAGATGGGCCGCGAAGCGCCCGCGCCCGTAGCGCAGGCTGAGGCAATGCGGACCGGCGAGCAGCCCAAAGACCAGCGCGCACAGGGCGAGCCGGAGGAGCGTGCCGAGACGCGTCATCGTACGGTCAGGCCGCGCGGCGGATCACGACAGCGAGGCCGTCATGGTCAGTGCCGTGGCCCGGCTGCCATCCGCCCGGGCGTAATAGCCGGTGCGCTGGCCGACCTGCTGGAAGCCGTGCCGCGCGTAGAGCTTCAGCGCCGGGGCATTGCCCTCGTCCACCTCGAGGTGGACCGTGCGGACGCCGCTCAGCGCCAGATGGGCGAGATGCTCGCGCACCAGCTTGTGGCTCAACCCGCCGCCGCGCACGTTGGGCGCCAGCACCACGGTGAGGATCTCGGCCTCGTCGGCGGCCTTGCGCGACAGGACAAAGCCCTGGATCGCGCCGCCCTTCCACAAGGCATGCGCCTCGGTGGAGCGCTCGCACAGCATCCGCTCGAATTCATGGGCGTCCCACGGCCGCGCGAAGGCGGTGGCATGGAGGCGGGCCAGCGCCCGGGCCTGATTCGAATCGCGCAGCAGGGCGACGTAGGGGGCCGAGCCCCAGGCGTCCCACCAGGCGGACCAGATCTCGAGGGGCCAGAACGGCGTCACGGGTCGCGTCATCGGCGGGCGAGCCTCGCATGGTCCTGGGGCTGTGCATCGGGACCGCGCAGGTAGAGGGGCCGGGGCAGCGCCTGATCGGGATCGGCCAGCATGCCCAGGGATGCGATCCAGGCGATATCGGCCGCGCCGGTGCCGGCCACCGTCACGTCGAGGCCGCGCATC
>JAKONB010000257.1 GCA_022702195.1 Beijerinckiaceae bacterium
GATGCGAAGACCGCCCCGTCCCAACGCCGCAAGCTCATGGCGGCCTGGCGGGTCTTCCTGGTCGGAACGGTGCCGGCGGTGGTCGGCAGCTACGCGGTCTATTACGCCCTCGACGCCACCGATCTGCTGCCCCTGCGCCTGCTCCCCCTGGCCGCCGCGATCCTGGGCGGCCTGGCCTTCATCGCCTTCGTCGAGGCCCTGGCCGACGCGCTGCTCTCCCCCGATCATCCGTCCTGGCGCACCACGGCGATGACCGATGCGGCCTCCTCGCGCATCACCACCCTGGCGGTGGGCATCGCCATCGTCATCACCGTGGTGAAGTCGATCGAGGCCCTAAATTCCGGCATCTCGGCGGCTCTGCCGGTCTCCATCGCCACGCGGGGCATTGGCGCCCTCGCCACCGGGCTGATCCTCGCCATCGGCCTTCACCGCTTCGCCGATACGGCGGAGAAGGAGGAGGCGTGCTTTGGCCCCTACGTCGCCCCGGAGGCCGCCTCCGGCATCGGCGGCCCGGCCCGCCTCCTCGGCTGGGCGGCGGTCGGCGTCATCGGCGCCGCCGCGCTGTTCGGCTACGTCGCCTTCGCGGCCTTCCTCATCGATCAGCTGGTCTGGACCGCGAGCCTGTTCGTGCTGCTGTTCCTGCTGATCTCCAGCGCCGACACCTTCATCGGCGGCACCCTGCGCGACGACACCCGAATCGCCACCGCGCTGCAGGCCAATACCGGCCTGCGCAAGCGCTCCCTCAACCAGATCGCCGTGCTGGCCACGGGCCTGGCCCGGGTCGTCCTCATCCTGGTGGCGGCGCTCCTGGCGCTGGCGCCCTGGGGGCTCGATTCGACGGACGTGTTCACCTCCGTCCGCAGCGCGTTCTTCGGCTTCAAGGTCGGCGACGTCACGATCTCGCTCTCCACCATCGTGCTGGCCATCGGCATGCTGATGCTCGGCATCGCCATCACCCGGGCGATCCAGCGCTGGCTCGAGAACACCTACCTGCCGGCCACCGACCTCGATGCCGGCCTGCGCAACTCGATCTCCACCATCGCCGGCTATGTGGGCTTCCTGCTCACCCTGGCGCTGGCCTTCTCGTATCTGGGTCTGAGCCTGGAGAAGCTCACCATTGTGGCCGGCGCGCTCTCGGTGGGTATCGGTTTCGGCCTGCAATCCATCGTCAACAACTTCGTCTCGGGCCTGCTCCTGCTGTGGGAACGGCCGATCCGGGTCGGCGACCAGGTGCTGATCGGTGACAGCGAGGGCATCGTGAAGCGGATCTCGGTGCGCTCCACAGAGATCCAGACCTTCGATCGCTCGGCGGTGATCGTGCCCAATTCCAACCTGATCTCCGGCATCGTGAAGAACCGCGTGCGCGGCGACCGCACCGGGCGCGTCAGCATCACCGTCAACGTCCTGCGCAACCAGGATCCGGTCCGGGCCGCCGAATTGCTGATGGGCTGCGCCAGCGCCCATCCGGACGTGCTGCGGGAGCCGGCCCCGCGCGTGGTGTTCCGCAAGATCGGCGATCCGTTCCTCGAATTCGAGCTCATCGCCATGATCGTCGATGTCGGCCTCAGCCTGAAGGTACAGAACGACCTGAACTTTTCCGTGTTCAGGACCCTGTCGGAGGGCGGCATGATCCCGGCCCTGGGACCGGGCTCTAGCGTCGTCACCGTGCAGGGGCTCGAGCCGTTCCAGAACGCCATCGGGCAGATCGCCAGCACCTTCACCACCTCCCGCCCGGATGCGGAGACGCCGCCGGAGGGGACCACGGCCCCGCAGGATCCGGAGCCGATGCGCTCGGCGCAGAACCCGGATGCCGCCCGCCGGCGCGCGGGCGGTTGAAAACCGCCGCGACAGACCGGATATGGCGAAGGCGCTCGGTTTGCGACGGGCGCTGGTCTGGGACGGGAATGGCGGGGCTGGGTAGGGTGACGATCGATAAGCGCCGTGCGGGTTTCCCGCTCCTCGCCCTCGGGCTCGCGTCTCTGCTGGCGGGCTGCGCCGGCCAGCAGCCGAGCGGCACGGCGCTGCCAAGCCTGTATTGGCCGATGACGGCCGCCGATGCGCAGCTCGACACCGTCACGGCGCGCGACATGATCTCCGCCTATCGCGCCCGCAGCGGCCTCGGCGCCCTACGGCTCGACCCCGAGTTGCAGAAACTCGCGGAGGCCGAGGCCGCCGCCATGGCCGCAGCCGATCGTCCGAGCCGGGCGCAGACCGTGAAGAACGCGGTGGAGCGCCTCGGCTACGCGCCGGCCGAGGCCAACCTGTCCGCTGGGTATCACACTCTGGCCGAGGCCTTCTCGGGCTGGCGCGACAGTCCGGCCCACAACGCCACCATGCTGGCCCCGGGCGCCACCCGCATGGGCATTGCCACCGCCTATGCCCAGGGCTCGAAATACAAGGTGTACTGGGCTCTGCTGGTGGCGAAGTAGGCGTCTCGCGCGAAACGCCCGCCCTCGGCGCATCCACTTGCCGATCCTCCGTTGGAAGCCGGCCTAACAGTCGCTCCGGGACCCGGCCCTCGGGTCGGACGAACCCCGGTCGATTCCTCGGGAAGAAGGCGGCGTTCGGGTGCCGTTCCAGCCGCATCGGACGCCCTCCGTCGCGTCGGCGCGCTCCTGGGCGTATGGCTCGAACGGGGCGATTCGACCAGGAGCGACGGGCGGCCTGACATTCCCTCGGTCGCGCCCTCGGTCGCGCCCCCGGTGGTGCGGATCGCCGCGCCGTCGCGGTCGCCTGCGACCCTTGACAGGGCTGCGAGACTTGACCCGACTTGGTGCGAGAGACCGGAGACCGTCAGTCTCTTCGACGCGACATCACACTGCTGCATGGGATACGCAATGCACCCAAGGATGAGCGATCAAGAGATTCGATTGTTCGATAGTTTTATCAGAAATAGCCAGAGATATGTCGAATTCGGCGCGGGCGGCAGCACTGTTTACGCCTCCCGATTCGTGTCGAGAAGCATCATATCAGTCGATTCTTCGACCGAATGGCTTTCGAAGGTCGAGGCGGGATGCGCCGGCTTCGAAGCGGATTTGACGTTGATACACGCCGATATCGGCGCCACGGGTGATTGGGGATATCCGACAGATCCGAACACGCGGATGAGGTGGCCGAGTTACCATACCGGTCTCTGGCAGAACCCCGCCGCATCGCAGGCGGATCTCTATTTCATCGACGGACGGTTCAGGGTCGCCTGTTTCGCCCAAGCTCTGCTGCATGGCGGTGCGAACGCCGTTCTGGGCATTCACGACTTCACATCCCGACCACACTATCATTGCATTCGGGAGGTGGCCCGCGAGATAGCCACCGCGGAAGACATCTCGTTCTTCATCCCCATCCCGAATGTCGGAGAACGGATAAACGGGATTCTTCGTCACCATTGGTTGGTGGCCGATTGAACGATCCAATGGTCGTCAACCCCGGGACAGTCGTCGCGCTCACCGTAGCGCCCCCCGCTCCGGTCGGCGACAAGGCGGTCGGGCGCCAGCGACGCGCGGCAGCGCGCCGAGCCCCCCATCGGCCGCTCAGGGAAAATCCTTCATCCGGGGGGCCGCCGGGGCCTCGTGCAGCAGGGTCACGGTCACCCGGCGATTGGCCGCCAGATAGGGATTGTCGGGAAACATCGGCTCGGTATCGGCCTTGCCGGCCACCGAGGCGAATCGGTCGTCCGGCACGCCGCCGCCGGCCAGGACCTCCTGGACGCTGAGCGCCCGGTTGGCCGACAATTCCCAGGGCGGGACCGCGGCACGCCGGCCGGGCCGCTCGGTGGCGGTGTAGCCCGTGATCGTGATGCGATTGCCCATCTTGCGCAGGGTCGGGGCCAGACGTTCCAGCAGGCGCCGCGTGCGGTCGTTGGGCCGGCTCGACCCATCCGGGAACATCGAGGCTCCCTCCTGGTCGACCAGCGAGAGGTCGACGCCGCGCTGGGTCGGCGCCACGATGATGTTCTTCGAAATCTCGGCGACCTCGGGCATATCCTGCAGCGCCTGACGCAGGCTCGCCGCGGCGAGACCCGCCCCTTCCGGATATCCCTTGTTGGGCAGGCCCTCCGCGATGGCCGCCTCGACCGTCGGCGGCGTGGGATGGTCGGTGGCCTCCTCGGGCGGAATATCTTCGCGGTTCTTGACGTGGCTCGCGCTCGGAAGGCCATCCTTCTCGATGATGCCAGCGAATTTCGATTCCTTGTTCGTGCCGAACGCGTCGCGCATGGAGCCGGCGACGATCTGGAGCTTCTTCTGGTCCTGGGTCGAGTAGGCCGCGACCATCACGAAGAAGCTCATCAACAGCGCCATCAGGTCGGCGAAGGTCACGAACCAGCCATGGCCACCATGCGCGCCGCCGCGCTTCTTCTTAGCCATGGTCGGCGGCGCTCCTCGTCTCGCTCATCCCGCTCAAGCCGCTTCGGCCGCAGGATCCTCGCGGTGGTTGTGCGGCAGGTAGGCGATCAGCATCTCGCGGACCAGCGACGAGGATTTGGCGTCGCGGATCAGCAGGATACCATCGATGATCAGGGACCGGGACACGTCCTCCTCCTCCACCTTGACGTGAAGCTTGTCGGCCAGCGGCAGGGTGATGAGGTTGGCGATGACCGCCCCGTAGAGGGTCGCCAGCAGCGCGGTCGCCATGGCGGGGCCGAGCTTCGAGGGATCGGACATGTTGGCGAACATCGACACCATGCCCAGGATGGTCCCGATCATGCCCCAGGCCGGCGCGCAATCGCCGAAGGCCCGGTAGATCTTCGACCCCTCGTCGAGATGCATGAGGAAGTTGTCGCGGTCGCGCTCCATCGTGTCGCGGATGAAGTCGCGGTCGTAGCCGTCGGCGATGTAGCGGGCGCCTTGGGCCAGGAACGGGTCGGAGATCTCCATGCTCTCCAGCGCCATCGGCCCGGATTTGCGCACCACGTCGGCGATCTTGGTGATCTCCTCGATGAGTTCGCGCGGCTTCACCGAGCGCATGGTGAAGCAGTAGCGCAGGCCCATGGGCAGGCCGTGGATCATGACCGAGAATGGAAACCGGATCATCGTCGCCGCGGTGGCGCCGCCGAACACCACCACGACGGCGTGGTCGCTGAAATATTCGCCGAAATGGCCGCCATCGAGCATGATCAGCGAGAAGACGACGCCGAAGCCCGAGAGCAGGCCGAGAGCGGTAGCGATATCCATGATACTGCCCAGGGGGAGCCTCGCCGAGCCGAGGTTGCCTCCGGTCATAGGAATTCAGGGTGAACGAACCGTAAAATCGCTCACGCTCCGGATGGGATTCGTGTCATGCGCCGTTCAGGCAGCAAAAGACATAAGGGCCGCGACGCCAAGAACCCCGAAGCCGCAAGGGCTTGAAGGGGCCTCGCACCACGCGGGGCAGGTTCCTGGGGTCGAACGTCGCGAAAAAGGTCCGGCCTTCGGCGGATCGCGCCAGGATTGGCATCGGAGCAAACGGGATCATGTCGTTGGTTCGTCTCTACGCGCGAGTCATGGGCCTTCTGGGGGCCGACAAACGCCTCGCCGCCATGCTGGCCACCGCCAACGTGGCGCTCGCGGTCGCGGCCTTCGCCGAGCCCCTGCTCATGGGCCGGATCATCGACCAGCTTACCCATCTCAATGCCAAGACCAACGCCTTCACGGCGCTGGCTCCGCTGATCGGCGCCTGGGTGGCGTTCGGGCTGTTCACCATCGCGGCGGGCGTCACCATCGCCCTGCACGCCGACCGGCTCGCGCATCGCAACCGCCTGTCCGCCATGGCGAACTATTTCGAGCACGTCCTGGAGCTGCCGGTGGCGTTCCATGCCTCGAACCATTCCGGCCGCGTTCTCAAGGCGATGCTGGAGGGCTCGAACGGCATGTTCTGGCTGTGGCTCGGCTTCTTCCGCGACCATTTCGTCGCCTTCGTCTCGCTGGCCGTGCTCCTGCCCATGACCCTGTTCGTGAACTGGCAGCTCGGTGCGATCCTGGTGGTGCTGGTGCTCGGCTTCACGGCGCTCACCACCTTCGTCATGCGCCGCACCGAGACCCTTCAGGGCCGCGTCGAGGCCTACCAGTCGGGTCTGGCCGAGCACGCCTCGGACGCTTTGGGCAACGTCGCCGTCATCCAGTCCTTCACCCGCGCCAAGGCGGAGAAGGAGGCGATGCACGACATCATCCGCAATCTGCTGGCCGCGCAGATCCCGGTCCTGTCCTGGTGGGCGCTGGCCAACGTGGCGACCCGCGCCTCCGCCACCCTGACCATGACGGCGATCTTCGTCACCGGAATCGCCCTGCATCAGCACGGCCAGGCCTCGGTGGGCGAGGTGGTGGCCTTCATGAGCCTCGCCACCATGCTGGTGGCGCGCCTCGACCAGGTGGCGACCTGCATCAACGGCCTGTTCCAGCAGATGCCCAAGATCGACGAGTTCTTCGAGATCCTCGACACCGCCCCGGCCGTCCGCGACCGTCCCGGCGCGCATCAGGTGGCGCGTTTCGACGGGGAGGTCTCGTTCGAGCAGGTCGGCTTCTCCTACAATGCCCGCCGCACCGCCCTGGAAGAGGTCTCCTTCACGGCCCGGGCCGGCGAGACCATCGCGCTGGTCGGCACCACCGGCTCGGGCAAGTCCACGACCCTCGGCCTGCTGCACCGCGCCTTCGATCCCGACCATGGCGCCATCCGCATCGACGGCACCGATATCCGCGACATCGGCCTGTCCTCCCTGCGCCACAACATCGGCGTGGTGTTCCAGGAGCCAATGCTGTTCGCCCGCTCGATCCGCGAGAATCTCCTGGTCGGCCGTCCCGACGCCACCGATGCGGAGATGCTCGACGCCCTGGAGCGCGCCCAGGCCAGCGAATTCATGGCCCGGCAGGCGGACGGTCTCGACACGGTGATCGGCGAGCGCGGCCGCTCGCTCTCCGGCGGCGAGCGCCAGCGCCTCTCAATCGCCCGCGCCCTGCTCAAGAATCCGCCGGTGCTGATCCTGGACGAAGCCACCTCGGCCCTCGACGCGACCACCGAGCGCAAGCTCCAGGGTGCCCTGGAGGCGGTGATGGACGGCCGCACCACCTTCGTGATCGCCCACCGCCTCGCGACGATCCGCAACGCCGACCGCATCCTTGTCTTCCACGAGGGCCGGATCGTCGAATCAGGCAATTTCGACGACCTCGTCGCGCAGAATGGCCGCTTCGCCGCCCTTGCCCGGGCGCAGTTCATGGCGGCGGAAGAGCCGGACGATCTGCCCCTGGCGGCGTGACCGCGGGGTCTCGCGGGATCGCCGATCAGGCGGCGCCGTCCGGGACCGCCTCGTGACAGCAGAAGCAGATCTTGTTGGCGTCGAGATCGCGGACATAAGCCCCGTAATAATCGGGGTGGTACTGGGGCCGAAGGCCGGGGCGGCCCTCGTCGCGCCCCCCCTTGGAAAGCGCTCGAAGGTAGGCGCGATCCACCATGGCCCGCTCCTTCGCCAGGAAGGCCGTCATGGATCCGTTGCCGGGCGCGGCCGCCTGGCGATCGTGGGGCCGCCCGAGCAGGAACAAGGGCCGAGGCTCGCCGGGTGTCATCCACCCGGCCAATTCCCCGGTCCGATCGCAGAACTTCAGAGCAAGGCCGAGTTCCACCATCACGGATTCGTAGAAATCCATGGCCCTGGTGAAGTCGGACGTACCCACGAAGACATGGGAGAACATCACGAAGCCCTCCGGCGATCGGTCGGACGCATTCTGGAGCATCGTCCCGGAAATCGGATCCGGGATGATGCTCCCGGTTATTGATCGTGCATCGCCTTTTTCCGAAAGCCGCCAACTACCTTTCGGGACGATGCTCTCAGCCGACACGACGCATGCTGCGTCAGTCGAGGACGGGTGTCGCCGCATCCTCCGCCCAGACCCGGAACTTGGCGAGGCGGCCGCTGCCGAACGTGTGGGTGAGCGGCACGTCCGCCGCGTCCCGGCCCCGGGCCACGAGGATGCGCCCCCGCCGGGGTGCGTTGTTGCGCGGATCGAAGACGTGCCAGGCGCCGCCGAGATAGACCTCGGTCCAGGCCGCGAAATCCCCCGGCGGGTGTGGCTCGGGTTCGCCGATGAAGCTCAGATAGCCGGTGCAGTAGCGGGTCGGAATGTTGAGTGCCCGGCAGAGCGCCACGAACAGATGCGCGTAATCCCGGCAGACGCCGCGCCCGCCGGCCAGGGCATCGGCGGCGGTGCGGTCGACATGCGAGAAACCGTATCCGAAGGTGATGTGGTTGTGCACGAAGTCGCAGATGGCCTGCACCCGCGACCAGCCCGGTGTCAGGTGGCCGAACCGGCCCCAGGCCTCGTTGGAGAGCAGATCGGATTCGCAGTAGCGGCTGGCCACCAGGAAGGGCAGCGCCTCCTCGGGCAGATCCTCCACGGCGTGCTCGGCGGCCTCGGGCACCGCCGGATCGAGGGCGCCGTCATCGGGGATCTCGGCCCGGACGCTGAGGGTCACGAGGCCCGGGGGGGCGACGAAACGCACGGTGCGGTTGCCGAATACGTCCCGATAGGTCTTCACCGGCACCGGGGGCTCGATACGCAGCACGTCCGGTGGCGGGGCGGCCGAGCCCTCCACCGGATACGCGTTCAATCGGGCGATCAGCGGCGTTGGGTGCGGAAAATCATAGCCCATCTCACAACCGAACCGGATCCGCATGGAAAATCCCTCAGCCGGCCGCCGCGCCGACCGCTCGCCTATGCCCGCCCGCGACAAGTCAGACTAGCCCGGTCGGAGTGACACGCGGATGTCATCCCCGCCAACTATGCGCAGACGGAATGGGGCGGCTCAGAGGCCCTTGGCCCTGGCCTGCTTCTCCATCATCCGCGCCTGAAGTCGCACCCGCCGCGCTGCAATGATGGTGCCATTGATCTCGCCGCCGAACAGGAACATCGCCGCCAGCCAGTAGAGGAACACCAGGAACACCATGGCGGTGGCGAGGCCACCGTAGGTTGAGGCGTAGGCGGAGGAGAAGCGGTCGAGGTAGGTCCCGAATCCGATGCCGGCCAGCACCCACAGCATCAGCGTGACGGCGATGCCGGGAATCACCGCGAGCAGCGAACGCCGGCCGGTGGCGACGAATTTGTGGGCGATGGTCAGCACCACGATGAGCAGGAAGGCCGTGATGGCGATGCGGCCGATGGCGACGGTGAGCCCCAGCGGTTCGAGGCCCGGCGCCACGTTGATCACCCTGCGCCAGATCAGGGGTCCGAGCACCACCAGCAGGGCGAAGGCCAGCATCGCGAAGGCGCCGCACACCACGTAGCCGATCGATTCGAGGCGGGTGAGCCACCAGGGCCGCCCCTCGCGCAGGCCATAGGCGCGGTTGAGGCCGACCCGCAGACTCTCGACGCCCGACGAGGAGAAGTAGAGCGCCAGCACCGCGCCGAGGGTGAGGACGCCGCCGCGCTGCTCGGTGAGCACCCGGTGCACCTCCGCCACGATGGGCTTGGCGACTTCGCGCGGCCAGGCGTCGAAGATCAGCACGCCCGCCTCGTCGGCGAGGGACTTGGTGCCGAACAGGCCGGCCAGGGCGGCGAGCAGGATCAGGAACGGGAACAGGGCGGTGAGGATCGAGAGCGCGATATGGCTGGCGATCGCCCAGCCGTCATGCGCCACGAAGCGCTGGGCGGCGACGCTGGCGATCTCGAAAGGCTTGCTGAGTCGGGTCACGGGGGGAAGATTCGTCCTCGATACGGCGGGTCCGCCGCCCTTCTAGCGCATCGGTCGGGATTCCGGATCCGGTCGGATGCGGCGGGACTCCGATAAGCCGCCTGCGTGTCGTGCGGACGCCGCATGGCGCCTCCCCGCCGGCGCCGGTTGCGGCGGAACCCCGGCTGTGGTGCCTGCGCCCCTGTCATGCCAACCGCATCCTCCGTGAGTCGCCGCGCGATTCCCCTCGTCTTCGTGCTGATCTGGGCGACGGGATTCGTGGCGGCCCGCTTCATGGCGCCCCATGCCGAGGCGCTGACCTTCGTGGCCATCCGGGTCGCCGGGGTGGCTCTGGTCCTGGCCGGCATCGCCTGGGCTAGGCGGGCGCCCTGGCCGCGCGACCGGTCGGGCTGGATCGACGCCGCGATCGCCGGGATCCTGATGCAGGGGCTCTACGTCATCGGCGTGTTCTGGTCGGTCCAGCACGGGTTGCCCGCCGGCATCGCCGCCCTCGTCGGCAGCCTGCAGCCGCTGCTCACCGCCACGCTGGCCGGACCGCTCCTGGGCGAGCGCGTCAGCCCACGCCGTTGGGCTGGCATCGTCACCGGCTTCACCGGGGCGATCCTGGTTCTGGTTCCCAAGATCGGGGCCGCCGAGGGCATTCCGCCCGACGCGCTCGCGGCTTGCCTCGGCGCCATGGTGGCCATGACCGGCGGCACCCTCTGGCAGAAGAGCCGGGCGGCCCAGGCCGACCTCCTCACCAATGCCACGATCCAGTTCGCCGCCGCCGCCGCCCTGGCGATCCCGGTGGCGCTGCTGTTCGGCACCGGGCGTTTCGACGCGACGCTGCCCGCCTGGCTGGGGCTCGGCTGGTCGATCCTGGTCAATTCCGTGGCCGGGATCCTGCTGTTCCTCGTCCTGATCCGGCGCGGCGCGGTGGCGGGCGTGGCCGCCCTGTTCTTCCTGGTGCCGCCGGTCTCCGCGCTGATGGCCTATGGAATGTTCGGCGAGGTGCTGGCGCCGGTCCAGCTCGTCGGCATGGCGCTGGCGGCGGCCGGGGTCGCCCTGGCCCATCGTGGATGAGTTTTCTTGAGACCCCGATCAATAAAATTCACATGCGTCGGGACTTCCATAGAAAAGCGGCGTTCCATACGAGGATTAGACGCAAGTCTCGGCGGGATAATGCCGCAGCGTGGCGGGACGCCTCTACAGCGGCGGCAAACCTGCCTATAATACCCGCCAACACGTCATTCGTTTTGAGAGATCGTCCCATGTCCGCTTCTCCCGCCATCTCGGTCGAACCGCAGGATCTCGTCGCCCTGGCCCGCGACGCGGCGCAGGCGGCCAAGGGACTCGTGGCCGAGGCGACCCGCCGGGTGCGCACCACGGTGCTCTCAGACGCGGGCAAGATCTCCGCCGAGAAGCTGGAGGCCGAGCAGCACGCCGCTCACGGCCTGGCCTGGATCGCCACCTATGCGGAGGGCGTGCGCGAGCTCGGCGAATACGCCGCCCGGCTCACCGAGGCCGGCGAGTTCGGCGAGACCGAGGCGCTGCTGGTGAAGATCGGCCTGGGAGAGTATCTCGACCAGATGTTCTCGGGCATCCCGATGAGCCAGGGCGAGATGGTCCGGCCCACCGGCTCCCTCGGTCTGGCCGCGCGGGACGTGGCCAAGTTCCGGACACCGGCGGTGGAGACGCTGATCGCCGAGGGCAATACCCCGGAGCATCGTGCCGCCCTCGTGGCCCGCATCCGCGACAATGGCGGTTCGGCCACCATCGGCAAGTCCGGCCTCGACGAAGACATGGAGGCGATCCGCTCCGAGATGCGCCGCTTCGGCCTCGCCGAAGTGGTGCCGCATGCCCATGAGTGGCACACGCAGAATGCCTACATCCCCATGGAGATCGTCACCAAGATGGCCGAACTCGGCGTCTTCGGCCTGACCATTCCGGAGGAATACGGTGGCATGGGCCTGCCCAAGATCTCCATGTGCGTGGTCTCCGAGGAATTGTCCCGTGCCTATATCGGCGTCGGCTCGCTCGGCACCCGCTCGGAGATCGCCGCCGAGCTCATCCTGTGTGGCGGCACCGAGGAGCAGAAGCACCGCTTCCTGCCCGGCATCGCGTCGGGCGATACGCTCCCCACCGCCGTGTTCACCGAGCCGAATACCGGCTCGGATCTGGCCTCGCTGCGCACCAAGGCGGTGAAGGACGGCGAGGTGTGGAAGATCTCGGGCAACAAGACCTGGATCACCCATCCGGTGCGCGCCGACATCATGACCTGCCTCGTGCGCACCAAGCCGGAGGAGAAGGGACACAAGGGTCTGTCGCTGCTCATCGCCGAGAAGCCGCGCGGCACCGACGCGGAGCCCTTCCCGGTGGCGGGCCTGTCGGGCGGCGAGATCCACGTTCTCGGCTATCGCGGCATGAAGGAATACGAGCTCGCCTTCGACAATTTCGAGGTGCCGGCCGCCAACCTGCTGGGCGAGGTCGAGGGCAAGGGCTTCACCCAGCTCATGCAGACCTTCGAGTCCGCCCGGATCCAGACCGCCGCCCGCGCCATCGGCGTGGCCCAGAACGCCCTCGACCTCGGCCTGCGCTACGCCGAGGAGCGGGTCCAGTTCGGCAAGGCGCTGATCA
>JAKONB010000313.1 GCA_022702195.1 Beijerinckiaceae bacterium
GGATTCGCGGCCTCGTACGCATCGGTGTGGAAGACGGCCGAGGGGTTGCGGCCCTCGTGCCAGCCGTACGTGTCGTAATGCGCCAGCGGGTCGATCCGGGCCGCCTTCACATCCGCATAGGTGGTCAGATAGGCCTTGGTGTCGAACACCGCGTTCGGGTTGCGGCCCTCGTGCCAGCCATGGCTGTCGTAATGCTGGCGGGCGAAGGCGAAGCTGTCGCCCCCGGTCGCCAGAGCCGCCTTGGCGACGTCCGGATTCGCCAGCAGGTAGTATTCCGCGTCGAAGCCGTGGGCGGCGGTGACGTCGCCGCTCCGGCCGATGGCCGCGTAGGCCTGGCGGCCCTCGAAGATCCCGGCCGTGAGGTAGTGGCTGAGCGGATCGAGGCCGGCGGCCTTCACGTCCGGATTGCGCGCCAGGTACAGCTCGTTGTCGAAGGTGGCGGAGGGGTCGCGCCCCTCCTTCCAGCCGCTGGCATCGTAATGGGTGAGCGGGTTCACGCCGGCCTTGTTCACGTCCGGGTTGGCGGCAAGGTAGCCCAGCGTCGAGAACACCGCGTTCGGGTCGCGGCCCTCGTGCCAGCCGGTCGTCTCGTAATGCTGGGCGGCGAAGGCGAAGCTGTCGCCCCCCCTGGCCAGGGCCGCCTTGGCGATGTCCGCATTGGCCAGCAGGTAATGTTCCGCGTCGAAGCCGTGGGAGGCCGCGATGTCGCCGCTCCGGCCGATGGCCGCGTAGGCCTGGCGGCCCTCGAAGATCCCGACCGAGAGGTAATGGCTGAGCGGATCGAGGCCGGAGGCCTTCACGTCCGGATTGCGCGCCAGGTACAGCTCGTTGTCGAAGGCGGCCGAGGGGTCGCGCCCCTCCTTCCAGCCGCTCGATGCGTATTGGCTGAGCGGGTTCACGCCGGCCTTGCTCACGTCCGGATTGGCGGCGCGGTAGCCCAGCGTCGAGAACAGCGCGTTCGGGTCGCGGCCCTCGTGCCAGCCGTAGGCGTTGTAATGGGTCGCGAAGTCCAGATGGGCCTTGGCGACGTCCTGATAGGACTTCGCGTAGTACAGGGCGTCGATGAGCGGATTGCCGCCGGCGCTGCCATACACGTTGAGGGCGAGATCCTTCAGGATGCCGAGGTCGACGTTGGAGACCCGGTAGAGACGGCCGGGCGAAAGACCGTAGCCCGACATCACGTCCGATGCGATCGGGTCCGAGGCGCTGCTGCCGAGGTGGTAATATTGCTCGGCATTGTGCTCGGTGGTGACGCTGACGCGACCGCCGAAGACCGAGACCGCATTGGCCCCGGTGAAGGTCGCAGACCCGTCCCCGTTGAGCTGGACGAGCTTGTCCCACGGGGATCCGTAGCGGGGAAGCACCCCGGTCTCGGTGTTCCGAAAGCCGATGATGCCGAGGCCGTGCCCGATCTCATGGATCAGGACGCCGATCCCGTCGGCCCGGTTGAACGGGATCGCCGACGGATGCGCCGGGTCCGGATCGAGATACAGGAACTTGTTGATGAAGTTCGGATCGATGGTGATGACGATGTCGGGGGCGGTGCCGTTCGGATCCTTGCCGGTCAGCAGCTCGTATTCCGCCCCGCCCCGATAGATCGCGGTGGCGCCGTCCTTGCCGATGTAGATCGCGGTGGCGGGACCACCATTGGCCGTTCCGATATTGGTCTTGGTGGAGACCGTGACTTGGATGTCGATGGTGCCCTTGCCGTAGAGATTGCTGGACCAGCTCGCGGCGGCGGCGTCGATGTTCTTCAGCAGGGCGGCGTCGAAGGCGTTGTTGGCGGTGTCCACGAGGGTCGTCGTATATTTGAAAGTCATCTGTCCTGGCGCGTGCGGTGCAATATGTGATCGTCGGGCTGTGTCGCAGCAATGGCCAAGCTTGAAAACGGACGGAAGCGTACACTCGGGTCCGGCGGACGCTGCCTGAGCCGTGCGAACGGGCGATCCGCGGGCGGGGCCTCGCCGCCCGGAACCTGACAAGCGATCGGGGCAAGGCGGGGCGCCGTTCCAAAAAAATCACTCAGGAACAATGACTTATGGCATCGATGGATGCCCGCCCAAACGCTCCGCTGTTCGGGGCACCTGATCCGGACGGGGGGCGTCTTCACGATGGCGTGTAGGCCCGGCTATCCACCGCGGGTGTGATCGAACTCTGCCGCGATGCGGCATCCGGAAGACCGCCTCGTCCCCGGTGAGCGCGTCCTTCCACTCGGACGTGACGATTGCACCATCACACCCCGGGATCAAACATCTGGCCGTGATCGACGAGGTGGTTCGCATCGCCGAGGCCCGACAGCCCCCATCCTCGGCGGTCTCGATCCGCGAAACGTCGCGGCTCTCCAGGGCGCTGCCGTCCCATTCCGAACGCCCTGGCCCGCTTGCGGATCGGCCACCGCGCGCGTCCGGGGCCTCGGACCCGCCCTCAGGCGAGGGGGCGGTCTTCGAGGGCGCCGGAGGTGAGGTAATGCAGCATTGGGTCGATCCGGGCCGCCGCGACGTCCGGATTCGCGGCCTCGTACGCATCGGTGTGGAAGACGGCCGAGGGGTTGCGGCCCTCGTGCCAGCCGTACGTGTCGTAATGCGCCAGCGGGTCGATCCGGGCCGCCTTCACATCCGCATAGGTGGTCA
>JAKONB010000341.1 GCA_022702195.1 Beijerinckiaceae bacterium
GCAACCTCTATACCGGCCCCAACACCGAGGACACGCCCACCGTCGTGGAGGCCACCGCCTTCAAGAACGGCGTGGTCATCGCCCAGGTGAACCAGATCGTCGACACGGTCCCGCGGGTCGACATCCCCGGCGACCGGATCGATTTCGTGGTCGAGGCCGACAGGCCGTTCTACGTCGAGCCGCTCTTCACCCGCGATCCGGCGGCGGTGACCGAGACCCAGATCCTGATGGCCATGATGGCGATCAAGGGCATCTATGCCGAGTACGGCATCCGCCGCCTCAACCACGGCATCGGCTTCGGCACCGCCGCCATCGAGCTGCTGCTGCCGACCTATGCCGAGCGGCTCGGCCTCAAGGGCCGGATCGCCACCCATTGGGCGCTCAACCCGCATCCGAGCCTGATCCCGGCCATCGAATCCGGCTGGGTGAGCCAGATCCACTGCTTCGGCTCGGAGGTCGGCATGGACCGCTACATCCGCGCCCGACCGGACGTGTTCTTCACCGGCTCGGACGGATCGCTCCGCTCCAACCGCGCCTTCTGCCAGACGGCGGGGCTCTATGCCTGCGACCTGTTCATCGGCTCGACCCTGCAGATCGACCTCCAGGGCCATTCCTCGACGGTGACCACCAACCGGGTGGCGGGCTTCGGCGGCGCGCCGAACATGGGCTCGGACCCGCATGGGCGGCGCCACCCCTCCGACACCTGGATGAAGGCCGGGCGCGAGGCCGGCGGCGCGGGCGACCCGGCCCTGCGGCGCGGCCGCAAGCTGGTGGTGCAGCTCGTGGAGACCTTCGGCGACAAGCTGGTGCCGGCCTTCGTCGAGACGCTCGACGCGCTGGAACTCGCCCGCAAGCTCGATCTCGAGCTCGCTCCGGTGATGGTCTACGCCGACGACGTGACCCATATCGTCACCGAGGAGGGCATCGCTAACCTGCTGCTGTGCCGGACCCTGGACGAGCGCGAGCAGGCGATCCGCGGCGTCGCCGGTTATACCGAGGTCGGGCGCGGGCGCGATCGCGCCATGGTGGAGCGCCTGCGCCAGCGCGGCATCATCCGCCGGCCGGAGGATCTCGGCATCGAGCCCCTCGACGCCGACCGGTCGCTGCTGGCGGCCAAATCCATCAAGGACCTCGTGCACTGGTCGGGGGGGCTCTACGAGCCGCCGGCCAAGTTCCGGAACTGGTGAGGGAGCGTCGCCATGGAAAAACTGAGCTTCCGGCACAAGACCACCCGGCCGCTGGCCGGCACCCAGGCGCAGGCGATCACCGGCGTGGTCGCCTCCGGCAATCTCGAGGTGCTGCTGGAGCGGAATCTCGCCGCCGATACTTGCGTGGTGGAGATCGACACCGCGATCAACGGCTACGGCGACGTCTGGGAGGCGGTGGTGGCGGATTTCGTCGCGCGCCGGCAGCCCGGCGGCCTGCGCATCACCATCAACGATGGCGGTGCGCGCCCCGACACCGTGGCCCTGCGCCTGCTCCAGGGCGCCCGCCTGATGGAGGCCGTGTGATGGACCTCAAGCCGGTCTCCCTCTCCGCCGATCCGCAGGTGCAGAGCTGGTACGAGGCCTCCGCCCGCGCCCGCCTCGCCGGCCTGCTCGATGCCGGTTCCTTCGCCGAGTTCATCGGCCCCGAGCAGCGGGTGATGAGCCCGCACCTGCCCCTGTTCGACCTGCCGCGCGCCTTCGACGACGGCATGGTGGTGGGGCGCGGCGCCCTCGACGGCCGTCCAATCCTCGCCGCCGCGCAGGAGGGCCGCTTCATGGGCGGCGCCTTCGGGGAGATCCACGGGGCCAAGCTGGTGGGCCTGCTGCGGGCGGCGCTCGCCGAGACGCCCGCCGCCGTGCTGATCCTGTTCGATACCGGCGGCGTGCGCCTCCAGGAGGCCAATGCCGGCGAGACCGCCATCGCCGAGATCATGCGGGCGATCGCGCAGGTGCGGGCGGCCGGGATCCCGGTGATCGGCCTCATCGGGGGCCGCGCCGGCTGCTACGGCGGCGGCGGCCTCATCGCCGGCACCTGCGCGCGCCTCGTGGTCTCCGAGGGCGGGCGCATCAGCGTCTCCGGCCCCGAGGTGATCGAGACCAACCGGGGCGCCGAGGAATTCGATTCGCGCGACCGCGCCCTGGTCTGGCGCACCATGGGCGGCAAGCACCGCCGGCTCCTCGGCGGGGCCGACGCCTTCGTGGACGACACGATCGCCGCCTTCCGGGCCGCCGCCCTCGCCCAGATCGACCGGGCGCCGGCCTTCGACCTCGCCACCCTGGAGGCGGAGCAGGCCCGGCTCGAGGCACGCCTCGACCGGTTCGGCGACACCCGGGATGCCACCGAGATCTGGGGGCGTCTGGGCATCAACGACCCGGCCGCCGTGCCGGGCCTGACCACGCGGGATTTCGACGCCGTCCTCGCCGGCCTGCCGGAGGCTCCCCATGACGCTCGCTGAGATCCTCACCTCGCTGTTCCCGGACGGGCACGAGGTCCGCGTCGCCGACGGCCTCATCAGCGGCCACGGTCCGTTCGGGGACGGGACCCTCGCGGTGATCGGCGTCGACGGCAACACGCCGCTCGGCATCGAGGGCGCCTGCGCGCTCGCCGGCCACGTCCTCGCCGTGGTGCGGGCCGGCGGCGACACGCCGATCCTCGTGCTGGTGGATTCCGACAGCCAGCGCATGAGCCGGCGCGACGAGCTGCTCGGCCTCAACGAGTACCTCGCCCACCTCGCCAAGGTGCTGCTGCTGGCCGATGCCGGCGGCCATCCCACCGTCGGGCTCGTCTACGGCCACACGGCGGCGGGCGCCTTCATCGCCACGGCTTTGGCCACCCGCGTGCTCGCCGCCCTGCCCGGCGCCCATCCGAGCGTGATGGACCTGCCCTCGGTGGCCCGGGTCACCAAGCTGCCCCTCGAGACCCTGCAGGAGATGGCCAAGTCCACCTCGGTCTTCGCGCCCGGCCTCGACAACATGGTGCAGGCCGGCGCGGTCCACGCGGTGCTCGATCCGGCCCAGCCGCTCGCGCCCCAGATCGCCCGGCTCATCGCCGAGACGCCGCCGGGGGATGGGCGCGACGTTCTGGGCCGCGACCGCGGCGGCCGCCAGCAGGCCCACGCCGTCGCCGCGCGGGTGATGCGCGAAGCCGCCGGACACTGAGCGGCGTGGCGGACGATCCCCGGCGTCACGGCCTGCTCGATGTCGCGCCCGTCGCCTGGGCGGCGCTGCTGGCCGCGCGGCCGGACCTCGACGGGGTGCCGCATCTCGCCGGCTGGGCCGAGGCCGGGTGGCCGGTGATCCTGCGCCGGCGCAACGCGGGAGAGCCTGCGGGCGCCCTCCCCGCCGGCCTGCCCCTGCCCCCGGCGGATGGCAAGCGCCGGATCGGCCTGCTGCTGCCGCCGGACGGCGCCCGGCCCCGGCCGGCCGTGACGCTGCCCGAGGCTCGCGCGGCGGCGCCCGCCTCCTGGCAGCCGGCCATCGATGCGCTGCTGGCCCTCGGCGCGGCCCATGGCCTCGTCCCGCGCGTCTTCGGCGCCCTGCTCTGGCAGCACCTCACCGGCCTCACCTACCTCACCGCCTCCTCCGACCTCGACCTGCTCTGGCCCACGGCCGGTCCCGTCGACCGGAGCCTGCTCGGCGGTCTGGCGGCCATCGCATCCGCGGCGCCGATGCGCCTCGACGGCGAGGTGATCCTGCCCGACGGGGCCGGGGTGGCCTGGCGCGAATGGCACGGGGCCGAACCCGGAACCACCGTTCTCGCCAAGGGGATGGAGCGCCTGGAGCTGCGGAGGGTCACGGTGGAGCGCGACGGCCGGACGACGTGCGTGGGGGGGGAGGCATGAATCGGTCGCAGCGTCCGGCGATCCTGCCTGCCCCCGCCCGGCTCCACCGGCCGGCCCGTCAGGTCGACCGCGCCCCGGAAACGATCGCCGCCCTGGCGGCCGAGGCCCTGCACCGCGAACTCGAGACCTACCCCAAGCCCGGCCTCGTCAGCCACGTGGACAGCGGCAGCCATGCGGACATGGATGCAGGCACGTTCCGCCGCTCGGCCGCCGCGCTGGAACCGTTCTTCGCCGCCCTCGCCCGGGCCGGAGCGGCGGGCGCCGCCATGCCGGCCCTGCGCCGGATCGGCCTCGACGCCGAGGCGGCGATGCGGGCGGCGACCGGGGGGGTGAACACCCATCGGGGCGCGATCTTCGGACTGGGCCTGCTCGCCGCCGCCGCCGGCGCCCGGCCCTCCCCCGCGCGCCCCGGCGCCCTCGGCCAACTCATCAAAGCCCGCGACGGCGCGGCGATCCTCGACGGGCCGGTGCTGCTGCACGCGCCCGGCGCGCGGGCGCGCCGCCGCCACCGCGTCGGCGGCGCGCCCGCCGAGGCGGCCGCGGGCTTCCCCACCCTCTACGGCGTCGGGCTCCCGGCCCTGCGCCGCGCCCGTTCGGTGCGGCCGGGGAACGCGGAGGCCGCGCGGGTGGAGACCTGCCTCGCCCTGATCGCCCATCTGGAGGACACCAACCTGCTGCATCGCGGCGGCCCCGAGGGCTTCGCCTTCGCCCGCGCGGCGGCGGCGGATTTCATCGCCGGGGGCGGCGTGGCGCGCGACGATTGGCGGGCGCGGGCGGTGGACCTGCACCAGACCTTCGTCGCCCGGCGGCTCAGTCCGGGCGGGGCGGCCGATCTCCTGGCCATGACCCTGTTCGTGGATGGCTGGGAGCTGGCGCCGTGACGCTGGCGGTTCTGATCTCCGGTCAGGGCGGCCAGAGCCCCGACATGTTCGCCCTCACCGCCGATCATCCGCCGGCCGAGCCGATCTTCGCGGCGGCGGCGCCCCTGCTCGGGCGCGACCCGCGCGACCTCGCCCGAGCCGGCGGCCCGGCCCTGCACGAGAACCGCGCCGGACAGATCCTCTGCTGCGTCGCCGGTCTGGCCGCCTGGACCCTCGTCGCGCCGGCGCGGCCGGCCCGCTGCGTCATCGCCGGCTACAGCATCGGCGACCTTGCCGCCTGGGGCTGCGCCGGCCGGTTCGCCCCCGCCACGATCCTCGCTCTGGCCGCCGCCCGCGCCGAGGCGATGGATGCGGCGGTGGGACCGGGCTACGCCCTGGCCGGCATC
>JAKONB010000344.1 GCA_022702195.1 Beijerinckiaceae bacterium
CGGGCGCGGGGGGGGCGTGAAACCGGATCGTTCCCGCATCCCTCTCACGGACCCGTCATACCATGCGCTCCTTCGCCCCGCGCACCGGCCGGTTGCTGCTCGCTGCTGGCCTCGTCTTCCTCATGGCCGCGTGCAACGCCAATAAGTCCGGCCCCACCGTGGACTTGGCGGGCTACACGCCCGATCCGGCGCTGAAGACGGCGTCGGCCGGCAACCTCACCGGCCGCGTGCGCCACGCCTGCACCGTCACCCAGGCCCGCCTCCAGAACGTGTCGGAAGTCTCCCTGGCGCGCCCCTGTGGCTGCTATGCTCAACGCACCCTGTCGAGCCTCGACAAGGGCGAACTCGATGCCTATCGCGCCACCGGCTATTTCAACGACTCGGCCAAAGCCAAGGCCCTGGATGCTCTCGACAGCTGCAAGCTGCCGCGTCCGGTCTAGAGCATCGTCCCGAAAGGTGGTCTCCGGCTTTCGGAAAAAGACGATACAGTAGGATACCGCTTCCGGCCGACGAGGCCGGAAGCGGTATCACTGAGCCCACGCGGCGGCTCGGCCGCGTCGGGTCCGTATCATGGCTTCAGGGTCGGACTGTCAGCGAGGCCTCCTCACCCTCGGTGAATTCACGCCAGAGCAGGATCAGCGCAGCCATAACCGCCGGGCCGAGGAACAGGCCGAGCAGACCGAAGCTCTCGACACCACCCAAAATGCCGAGCAGCACCCACAAGAACGGCAGCCGAGTGGTGCCGCCGATCAGGGCCGGTCGCACGAAATGGTCGGCCACGAAGGTCACCACGAAGCCTGCCACCACCACGATCAGCGCCGGCATCACCGCCCCGTCGGCGAGGCGGATGGCCGCGGCGATCCCGAACACCACCGGGGCCGCGAACGGAATCATTGCCGCCACCGCCGTGAGCGCGCCGAGCAAGACCGAGTGCGGCACACCGGCGAAATAGTAGACGATCCCGAGCAGGGCGCCTTCACCGATCCCCACCAGCACCAGGCCGTCCACCGTGCCGTGCACCGACGCCACCATCTGCCGAGCCACGCGCTCGCCGCGCGGGCCGAACAGTCGCGCGCTGGCCACGAGGACCTGCCGCGTCACCACATGACCGTCCCGAAACAGGAAGAACAGGGCAACGAGGCTGAAGCCGAACAAAACCGCCCGCCGTACGATCTGCGCGCCGAGCGTCCGCGAAAGCCCAATGGCGGTGGAATTGTCGAAACGGTGGAGCAATTCCTTACCGGCATCGGGATGGCTGAGATTCTGCGCCCACCAAGCGCTGGCCTGCGCACTTCCGAAGGGCAGCCTGCCGAGGAGATCCGGCACCGGAATGCCGGTCTGCTCCATGGAGCGAGCCCAATCCATCAGGTCGTGCGCCTCGCGCGCCGCCTGCACCCCCAGCACCACGAGGGGCGCTAGGAAGACGAGGGCGACCGCGAGGGTGAACAGTGCAGGCAGGAGCAGGTTGTGCCCCGTCGGCGGCCAGCGCCGCTCCGCACGGGCATAGAGCGGCCCCAGCGCGATCGCCAGGATGACCGCCCAGACCAGGGCCGGCAGGAACGGGTGCAACACCCAGAGCCCGAGGGCCGCCAAGGCGAGCACCAGGGCGGTACGGGCCGCCCCCTGAGCCGGGGGACTGAACCGAGCTGCCTCGTTGGTGGAATGCGCCGGAGGCGGGGCGGAGGGATGAACCGCCGGGGGTGCAAACGGCGCCGGTTCGTGCGGGATCGGATCCATGGTCGTTCGCTACCTTGTGACCGGACGCCGAACGATCCGGGGCTTCGCGGGTGGGCCGCAGTGACGCCATCCGCAGCTCCATCTAGGCCCATCCCCCTGCGTCAGGAATGGCCGCCCGCTCACAATCCCGAAGGATGCCGTCCGGTGCCCGAGGTTGCCCGCTCTACCCCCCTCGTGTAAGGGACCGCCTTCTCTCAAAGGCGGCTGTCGGTCGTCCGACGGAGCATGCTGCGCGCTCGGGGGCGCCAGGCAACATGCGCCGGCCTCGGTTTTCGGCCTCCGTCACCGCCGCCCGATCCGGCGGGACATCCAGGAAAACGGCGAGAACGCATGTCCGACCAGACCCACACCCCCACTTTCGAGCGCGTCGCGGACATCATCGCCGATACCGCCGACATCCCGCGCGACACGATCACGCCGGAGAGTCACGCGATCGACGATCTCGGCATCGACTCCTTGGCTTTCCTCGACATTGCCTTCGCGGTCGACAAGGCCTTCGGGATCAAGCTGCCGCTCGAGCGCTGGACCCAGGAAGTCAACGAGGGCAAGGTCCCGGCCGAGGAATATTTCGTGCTCAAGAACCTCTGCGCCCGCATCGACGCGCTCGTGGCCGAGAAGGCCGCCAAGGCCTGAGGGTCAACGGATCTGCTAGATCGGAGGCCAAGGCCTTCCGGTCTTTCGAGCCCCATTCCGCGTTGGCGGGATTGGCCCTCTGTTTTCGAGCGGAGCCCGAAGAACAACCATGCGCCTCGAATATTTCGAGATGATCGACGCCGTGACCGCCCTCGACCGAGAGGCCGGCCGGATCGAGGCCCTGGCCCGCGTGCCTATGGAGAGCCCGGTCTTCGAGGGGCATTTCCCCGGACATCCCCTGGTGCCGGGGGTGCTTCTTACCGAGACTATGGCGCAGGCCTCTGGCTACCTACTGCTGGCCCATCTCGGCTTCCGGCAGATGCCGTTCCTGATGGCGGTCGACAGGGCGCGTTTCCGCTCCTTCGTCGGTCCCGGTGCCGAACTCGTCGTCACGGCGAGCCTCGAGCATGACGGCTCAGGCTATGCGGTGACGAAAGCCTCGATCCGACATGACGGCAAGCCTTTGGCCGATGCCGAATTGCGTTTCCGCACCATGCCGTTCCCGGACGGTCTCGACGCACCGATGCGCCTCCGGGCGCAATCGATCGGGTTGTTCGACCTTGCCGGACTGACGGCGGACGCATCGGCAGGAATCCCCGCATGAGCCAGGATGTCGTCGTCACCGGCCTCGGCCTCGTCTCCTGCGCGGGGGAGGGGATCGGGGCTCATCTGGCGGCCCTCGAAGCGGGGGCGCCCGCGCGCACCGACACCGAGCGCTTCGCTCCCTACACCGTCCACCCGGTGCCCCCCCTCGCCCTCGACGGCCAGATTCCGAAGAAATCCGACCAACGCCAGATGGAGCCCTGGCAGCGGCTCGGCGTCTATGCGGCTGGCCTCGCACTCGATTCCGCAGGCGTGAACGCCGATGCGGCGCTGAAGAGCGCCATGCACCTCGTGGTCGCCTGCGGCGGCGGCGAGCGCGACACGGCGGTGGACGGAGCGATCCTCACTGGCCTGCGGGACGCCGCCGATCCGGGCGCCTATCTCAATGAGCATCTGCTGAACGACCTGCGGCCAACCCTGTTCCTGGCCCAGCTCTCGAATCTGCTCGCCGGCAACATCGCCATCGTGCACGGAGTTACTGGCGCATCACGCACCTTCATGGGCGAGGAGGCGGCCGGCACCGATGCCCTGCGCATCGCTCAGGCCCGGATTGCCAGCGGGCAGGTCGAGTGCATGCTGGTGGGCGGCTCATACAGCGCCGAGCGTCCCGACGTGATGGTGGTCCACGAGATGGGCGGCTACCTGCGGGCCAAGCCATTCCGCCCGGTCTTTTCGCGAGACGGCGAGGGCGAGGCCGGCTTCATCTTAGGGAGCGCCGCCGCCTTCCTGGTGCTGGAGTCCGTCGCACATGCCCGCAGCCGCGGGGCCACGATCCTGGCTCGGCTCGCACCGGTCGCAAGCGATCGTACCCGGCGCGAGCCAGGCGCCGTCGCCCGGAGCCTCGAGCATCTCTGGCAGCAAGTGGATCTCCCGGCTCCCGACCGGGTGCTCTCGGGCGCCACCGGTGTCGGGGGGATCACCGCGGAGGAAGGCGAGGCCCTGGCGCGGATCGCCCCTGAAGCTGGGATCACGGCCCTGGGCGACGTGATCGGCCATTCCCTCGAGGTGACTGCCCCGTTCGGGGCAGCCCTGGCCGCCGGGCTGGTGGCCGCTGGCAAGGCCCGGGACGTCGCGGTCACGATCGTAGGCCATCGCCGCGGCGAGGGCATGATCCGCGTGACGGCGGCCTGATCCGGTGTCGATGCGGACCGCACGCGACCATGACGCGCCCGGTCCGGACACCGAGGCGACTTGGTACATACCCTCCTTCTCCGAGGAGGGTATGGCCCCGCATTTCCTTCCCTTCCTCCCGATCCCCCGCATGCCTTTCTCAGGATGCTGCGGATGGACTAAGACGGCGCGATGACGAAGCAACCTCTCCGCGACGCGAAGGGCCGGCCGCTCGTGGCGGTCACCGGCCTCGGCATCGTGACCTCTCTCGGCCAGGGCCAGGCGGACAATTGGGCCGCCCTGACGGCCGGGCGCTCGGGCATCCACGCGATCAAGCGCTTCTCCACCAAGGGACTGCGCACCCGCATCGCCGGCACCGTGGATTTCCTCGACACCGACCCGGTGGTCGCGCCCGCTCTGTCGCAACGCTTTGCCGAAGAAGCCGCCGAGGAGGCGATTGCCCAGGCCGGCATCGGATCAGCGGGGAATTTTCCCGGCGCCCTGTTCATCGCCGTTCCCCCCGTGGAGATGGAATGGCCCCAGCGTCACGCGCTGGCCGAGGCCTCGGGCCAGGACGGTCCGATCACCTATACGGATCTGCAGCGCGCGGCGGCGAGCCGCCGTTTCGATGCTTGGCACGACCTCTTCATCTTCGGCTCGGTGGCCGACCACATCGCCGACCGCTTAGGCACGAAGGGTTCGCCGATCTCGCTGTCCACCGCATGCTCGTCGGGGGCTACCGCGATCCAGCTCGGCGTCGAGGCGATCCGCCGCGGCGAGGTGACCGCCGCCCTATGCATCGGTACGGATGGCTCGGTGAACCCTGAATCGCTGATCCGGTTCTCGCTGCTCTCGGCCCTGTCGACCCAGAACGACCCGCCCGAGGCGGCTTCGAAGCCTTTCTCGAAGAACCGCGATGGCTTCGTGATGGGCGAGGGAGCCGGCGCCCTGGTCCTCGAAGATGCGGAGAGCGCGCGGGCACGCGGCGCGACGATCCTGGGCTACGTGCTCGGCTGCGGCGAGAAGGGAGACGGTTTCCACCGCACCCGGTCGAGTCCCGATGGGGCGCCCGGAATCGCGGCGATCCGCGCCGCCCTCGACGATGCGAGCCTCACGCCCGATGCCATCGACACCATCAATGCCCACGGCACCTCGACGCCGGAGAACGACAAGATGGAGGCGATGGGTTGCGCCGCCGTGTTCGGCGAGCGTATCGGGCGCCTTCCAATCTCCTCCAACAAGTCGATGATCGGCCATACCCTCACGGCGGCCGGCGCTATCGAGGCAGTGGTCTCGCTCCTGACCATCACGCACGGACGCATTCCACCGACCATTAACTACGCGGTGCCGGACCCGGCGATTCCCCTCAACGTGGTGGCCGAGGCCCGCGACATGCGGGTCGGGCGCGTGCTCTCCAATTCCTTCGGCTTTGGCGGGCAGAACACCTGCCTCGTCCTGGGGGACGAGCCCGCATGAGCACGATGGAGACCAAGTGTGTCCTCGTCACCGGTGGCGCCTCCGGTCTCGGGGCCGCCATCGTCCGCGCACTGGCGGGAGCCGGCTACGACGTGGCCTTCACCTACCGCTCCTCGGCCGAGGCCGCTGCGCGCCTCGTTGCGGAGCTGGAGCAAACCCAACCGGGCCGAACCGTCACGTTTCACGCCTTAGACCTGTCGGACCACGACGCGATCGAGGCCTTCTGCGATGCCCAGGAGGGACAGGGCTTCTACGGCCTTGTTCACAATGCCGGGCAATCCTACGACGCCCTCGCGGCGATGATGGCGCAGGATCAGGCCGAAGCGGCCATGCAGGTGAATTTCTGGTCACTGACCCGACTCGCCAAATCCCTGGTGCGCGGGATGATCCGCGCTCGTACCGGCCGTATCGTCGCCATCGGCTCGGTGGCCGCCCTCCAAGCCAATCCGGGCAACGCCGCCTATGCGGCGACCAAGGGCGCGCTCATCGCCTATTGCCGGACGCTGGCCATTGAATCAGCCAAGCGGGGGGTCACGGTGAACGTCATCGCGCCAGGCTTCATCGACACCGACATGATGGCGCCCTACGCCGCCCACCGGGCCGGCATGGAGAAGCAGATCCCCGCCGGCCGCTTCGCGAAGCCAGACGAGGTGGCGGCTCTGGCCGCCTTCCTGATGGGAGAGGGAGCGGCGTATATCACAGGCACGGTGCTGCCCGTCGATGGCGGCCTCACGGCCATGATGGGCGTACATCGCCCCTGAAACCGATGATGTCGCGCATCCTCCCGTGCCTGATGATCGCCACTGGCCCTGCGCTGGCCGTCGAGGTGTTTCGTGTGGAGGGGCTCGCGCGCGGCGAGACCCTGAGCATCCGTGAGAGGCCGGACGCAGCCGCTCAGGCGCTCGGCCAGGTCCCGCAGGGCACCCGCATCCGCGGCTTCGGCTGTAACAGCGACACGCCAAGCGGCCTGACTTGGTGTCGCGTAAAATCCAGCATGATCGTTGGCTGGGCGCGACGACGCTACCTCGCCCCGGAATAACCCAGAGAATTGGACCCGCCCCATGCAAGCCCTCCAGCTCTTCGGTGACCGCGATTTGCGCATCGAGGATGTCGCCGTACCGGATGCGCCCGGCCCCGGCGAGGTCCAAGTCCGCGTACGCGCCGTCGGGCTAAACTTCATAGACGTGTGGGGCTTTCGCGGGATGGCGTTCGCCAAGCGCAAGCTGCCCCTCACCGTCGGCGCCGAAGCGGCCGGCGAGATCGCCTGCATCGGCGAAGGCGTCGAGGGGCTGGCTCTCGGCGACCGGGTTGCGATGTACGGCGCTCAAACCTGCGGCCAGTGCAAGGCCTGCCGGGAGGGACGCGACAACCTCTGTGAGAACGTCGCTGGCGTGATGGGCTTCCATATCGACGGTTTCGCCCGCGAATACGTCACCATGCCGGCCCGCTTCGTGGTGAAGATCCCAAAGGGCGTGAGCTTCACCGACGCGGCCTGCGCGCCGATCGCCTTCGGCACGGTCCAGCACATGCTGTTCGACAATGCGAAGCTGGAGCCGGGCGAGAGCATCCTCGTCCATGCCGGCGGCTCGGGCATCGGCACGGCGGCAATTAAGATGGCCAAGGCCATCGGCTGCACCGTCTTCACCACGGTGGGCGACGATACCAAGGGTGAGCGGGCGAAGGCTCTGGGCGCCGACCACGTGATCAACTACCGCGACGAACGGTTCGAGGGCGAGGTACGGCGACTGACCAAGCGCAAGGGCGTTGACGTGGTGTTCGAGCATGTGGGACCCGACACCTGGAATGGCTCGCTCCTATGTCTGAAGCGCGGCGGCCGGCTCGTGACCTGCGGCTCGACCTCAGGCGTGTCCACCACCATGAACCTGATGCAGCTGTTCCAGCAGCAATACCGCATCACCGGCTCGTTCGGCTGCTCCATCGCCAACATCCGTCAGTCCCTCGACAAGATGGCCGACGGGCTTGTTCCGGTGATCGATACGGTGCTGCCCCTGGCTGATTTTGCACGAGGCCTGGAGCGCCTGGAGTCGCGGAAGGTGTTCGGCAAGATTCTGGTGACGCTCTGAGCCTGTGCCCCCATGCCCTGGCATGCAGTATCCAGAAAGGGTGCTCTTTGCCGAGGAAATGATCTAAGCGGAAAGAGATTCGCGTCGCCGGGACGCGCCGCTCGACGGGACTCATCTTGCTCCGACTCGCCCTCGTCCTGAAACGCAACCTGCCCCGACTCGCCGGACTGGCGATGATTCCCTTGATCCGGAGCCTGTTCTGGCTGGCGCGGATGCTTGGCACCGAGCGGGCCAGCCGATCCGGGGGATGGCTGGCGCGGACGGTCGGTCCGTTCCTGCCCGCCCACCGCACTGCGATGGCGAATCTCCGAGCGGCTTTTCCCGATCGGGACGAAGCGGCCTTGCGGGACATCGCCGCGCAGGCCTGGGACAATCTCGGGCGCACCGGCGCCGAATACGCTCATCTCCATACTCTATTCGATTTCGACCCGGCCGATCCTGCCACGCAGCGCATGACCGTGGAGGGCGAGAGTCACTTCGCGGATCTGCGCGAGGACGGGGAACCGGGACTGATCTTCTCGGCGCATCTGGCCAACTGGGAATTGCCGGCGATTTGCGCCGCCCGCTACGGCCTCGACGCAACGGCGATCTTCCGACCGCCCAACGATGCTGCCACCGCTAGCCTCGTGCAGGAGGTCCGCCGCCAGACCATGGGCGGGCTCGCCGCCTCGGGGCAGGGCGCCGTGTTCGCAATGCAGGGCGTGGTGGAGCGCGGCGGCCATCTCGGGCAACTCATCGATCAGCATTTCACCCGGGGCGTCGTGGTCGAGTTCTTCGGCCGTCCGGTCCTCGCCAATCCACTGCTGGGCAAGCTCGCTCGGCACTACGAATGCCCGGTCCACGGGGTTCGGGTGGTGCGCCAGCCAGATGCCCGCTTCCGGCTCGAACTGACCCCACCCCTCGACCTGCCGCGTGATGCGCAAGGCGCCATCGACGTTCAGGGAGCCATGCAGGCGATGACCCACGTGGTCGAAGGCTGGATCCGGGAGAATCCGGGACAGTGGCTGTGGATGCACCGGCGTTGGCGTCCCGCGATGCTGCCCAAACCCAGGGTCCCCAAACCTGTCCCAACCAGCGAAGCGTTGCCTGCTCCGCCCGACACCGTGGCGGATCGAGGCAACGTGACTTCTCAGCTATCCGAACGCGCAGTTTCATGACCCGCATGACACCCCGATCGCTCCTCTTCGGCCTGGGTCGCATCGGACTGCTGGTTGGCCTGATAACGGCAGGGCCGGCCGCTCGGGCAGCGGAAAGGGCACAGGCCGTGATTGAGCTGTTCACAAGCCAGGGCTGCGCCTCATGCCAGCCGGCCTCCCGGCTGATGGCCGACCTCGCCAAGCGGCCGGGCGTGATCGCCCTGACATTCCCGGTTACCTACTGGGATTATCTCGGCTGGAAGGACGCTTTTGGGTTGACGGCCTTCAACGAGCGCCAGCGTGCCTATGCAAGCCAGCGCGGCGAGCGGCAGGTGTTCACGCCGCAGACCATCGTCAACGGCGAAGCGTCCCTGGCGCGTTCGGACCGCGATTCACTCGAACGCAGGATCGGGCAAGTACGGATACCTTTCCCGGTTCAGGTCCGGAGTTCCGAGCAAGGCGACCGCATCGCCATCGAGATCGATGCCGCTTCTGGGTCCGAGATGCAGGGAGAAGTTTGGCTCCTGCCCGTGCTGCATCGGCGTACGATTGCGGTCGGCAAAGGTGAGAACAAAGGCAAGGTGATCGAGTACGTGAACGTGGTGCGCGCCCTGCAACGGGTGGGCGTCTGGTCGGGGCGTGCTGCGCGCTACGAGGTTCCGCGGGCTAGCGCCCGCATCGGTGAGGCGGACACGTACGTCGTGGTGCTCCAGAGCGGCAGTAAGGCTCACCCGGCCCGAATCCTCGGCGCGGCGGCCGCGCCGGGGTTCTGACATAGGAAGGGTATCCAGCAAGGCCGGTGGCGTCGGCTCAGTCCACCCACTCACCGGCCCGCATCACCGGAACAGCACGGCCTTCCGCCGTGAGACCATCTACGTCGATCTCGGCGGAACCGATCATCCAGTCAATGTGGATGAGGCTGCGGTTGGCGCCGCGTGCAGCGAGATCGTCCTCGCTGAACTGCACTCCACCATCGCGAAAGCACTTGCTGTAAGCTTGCCCCAGGGCAATGTGGCTGGCCGCATTCTCATCGTAGAGGGTGTTAAAAAATAGAAGCCCCGAAGCCGAGATCGCGGAGGAAGCCGGCACCAGGGCAACCTCGCCCAAACGGCGCGCGCCCTCATCGGTGTCGAGCACCTTCGCGAGCACATCACCGCCGGTCCGGGCGGATGCTTCGACGATGCGCCCCGCCTCGAAGCGGACCCAGATGCCTTCAATGAGGGTGCCCTGGTAGGAGAGCGGCTTCGTGCTGGTTACCGTGCCGTCGACCCGTTCCCTATGGGGGGTGGTGAACACTTCCTCGGTGGGAATGTTGGCGTTGCAGGTGATCCCATTGCGCGAAACCGAGGCTCCGCCACACCATTCATGATCGTCAGCTAGCCCCACCGTCAGATCGGTTCCCGGCCCGAAGAAACGCAGGGCGGCGAAGCGATGGGCATTCAGTCGGTTCATGCGCGCATGGAGCGCGGCGTTGTGAACCTCCCAGGCCGCTACTGGATCAGGTCCATCCACGCGGGAGGCCGCGAAGATCGCATCCCAGAGGCGCGCTACCGCCTCGTCCTCGGGCAGGTCCGGAAAGACGCTGCGCGCCCAGGGCGTGGTCGCGGCCGACACAATGGTCCAGTTGGTGGCGAAATTGGCGATGAGTTCGAGGGCTGGCACGTAGGCCTTCGAACGAGCCCGGTTGGCGCGCGAGACCTTGTCGGGATCCTGTCCAGCGAGAAGAGCGGGATCGTCGCCGGAGATCGCGAGTCGGGCGGCGCCATTGCGATAAGCTTCCGCCATACCGGCGTAGAGCCAATCGGCGGCGGTGTCGAAAGCCGTGTCGGTGCCGTGTTCGAAGCGTGCCAGCGTGGCGGCATCGTCGGAGAAGAAAGTCGTGACCAGCGACGCGCCGGCCTTGTAAGCCTGGATGGTGATCGCCCGCACGAGCGGAACGGTCTCCAGGGGCGCCGTGATGACGAGTTCCTGGCCGGGCCTCAGCCCGAGGCCGACCTTGACCGCGACCTCGGCCAGCCGCTCCAAACGCTGCCCATGGGCCTCCGCCACGTTCGAAACGGACATTCCTCCGGTCTGCGCTTGGTTCTCCATCCTGCCTCTCCCTCGATCCCGGACGAAGCCACATGGCTCCATGATCGGGTTTGGGCAAGATGCTGTCCCAGGACGTCAGGTCAAGCGGCGCGCGACCAGGTGATCTCGCCGAGGTTCTCACGGAAAGCGAAACGGAGGAGATGGTCCGAGACTACGTTCTCAAGGCGGGTGAGGGCGGCCGGGTCGGGGGTGGCGACCCGCATCAGCAGGGCATCAGCTTCGGCCTCGAAGGTGCAGACCCGGTCCTCGCCGAACGGCACGCGGCCGGACGCCTCGGTGGCTTCCACCGGGAATTTGTGGCTCCAGTGTCGGCAGAGTTGTTTCAGGTAACGGCTCGCTTCGGCGGTGGGAACACGCGCCTGGGAAGTCGGCATCGAATCGTCTCCTTACGGACCCGCGCGAGCGGGCGAAATGCAATCGCAGCAGCGATGCCTCAGCCTGGAATGAGAGGCCCGAGAGGATTAACGCTTGGCTAATCCACCGCACTGCACCCACACATTCCATCATCTTGCGAGCCGATTTATGGCGCGCCGCGACGCACATTTTGCACTCGTTTTGTGCGACGCACAATAGGAACGAGGAGCTGGTCCGCTCGGTTCCCTGTAGGGGTAACTCGGCTCAGCACTTTGAATCGCTCGCGAGACTCGTGCCCGCCAGGATCTTGCCGGGATTTAGGATGCCTTCGGGGTCGAGGGCGGTTTTGAGGCGTCGCATGAGATCCAGGGCCACCGGATCGCCGTAGTGTTCGAGCTCCTCGCGCTTGATCAGGCCAATCCCATGCTCGGCGGCGATGGAGCCTCCGAGCGCATCGACAATGTCGTGGACGATGCGGTTGAAGCGGCCCCATTCCGCCAGGAAGGCGTCTCGGTCCATACCCACCGGCTGGCTCAGGTTGAAGTGAATGTTGCCGTCGCCGAAATGTCCGAAGGCGCAAACCCGCAACCCTGGCATCACCGCCTCACAGGCCGAACTGGCCCGTTCTAGGAAGTCCGGCAGATGTCGCAGCGGCACCGAGACGTCATGCTTGATCGAGCCGCCCTCCTTGCGCTGCACCTCCGAGAGATTCTCGCGCAAAGCCCAGAAGGCCTGATTCTGCGCTTCGCTGGCACCAAGGGTGGCATCCTCCACCGTTCCGTCCGCCATCGCTCCCGCGAGGGCGCTCTCCAGCTCAGCGGTGGCATCCGCACCCGGCCGTGAGGTGGAGATTTCGACCAGCGCATAGGCGGCGTGCTCACCCGCGAGCGGCTGGCGTGCGCTTGGAATGTGGCGCAGAACGATCTCGAGCCCAAAGGGCGGAATCACCTCGAAGGCGGTGAGTTCGGTCCCAGCGGACCGGCGCAAAGCTGCGAACAAAGTGAGCGCCTCCCGCGAAGAGGCGAGGCCGACGAAGCCCACGGCCCTGGAGAGGGGCTTCGGGAACAGCTTCAGGACTGCCGCAGTGATGATGCCGAGGGTTCCCTCGGAGCCAATGAACAAATGCTTGAGGTCGTAGCCGGCATTGTCCTTGCGCAGGGCCTTCATCCCATTCCAGATCCGGCCATCGGCAAGCACCACTTCGAGGCCTAGGACGAGGTCACGGGCATTGCCGTAAGCGAGCACTGCTGTGCCGCCCGCGTTGGTGGAGAGGTTGCCACCGATCCGGCACGAGCCTTCCGAGGCGAGCGAGAGGGGGAACAGCATTCCGGCCGCCTCGGCCGCCACCTGAACCTCGCTCAAGGTCACGCCCGCCTCCACGGCGATGGTCGCACCGACGATGTCGACGGACCGCACGGCGGCGAGCCGGACCAGCGAGATCACGACCCCGCCCTCCGGGACGCCGCCGCCGACGAGGCCGGTATTCCCGCCCTGCGCGACCACCGGCACCCCGGCCCCGGCACAGTTTCGAACGCAGAAGGCCACCTCCTGCGTATCGGCCGGGCGTAGGACTGCGAGGGTCCGGCCACGATAAAGGCCGCGCGACTCGACAAGGTACGGGTCAAGGTCTGCCTCCGCCGTCAACACATGGGCGGCGCCCAAGCGAGCGGTCAGGATAGCGAGGAGGGCTGCGGGGGAGATCGCGGGCATTGGGCTCGATCCGTAGCACGCCTCAGGATGGCGTGGCGGGGCATCGCCCCTATGATAGGGATGCGGGGCATTCTTTGCAGGTCGGGATCCGGCTAGCGACAATGCCGTGAAATCATGTCGTGCATCAGCTCAAGAACCGGCATCTACGTTTCAGGCTGAATGCTCTACCCCCCTGGAGGCGCCGATCCGATGCTGTCCGTGATTCCGAACCCCGCGCGCGTCGCCCTGCCGATCGTCGGCACCAGCGACTTCTTCCCGGTCCGTCGCGTCTATTGCGTCGGCCGCAACTACGCGGCGCATGCCCGCGAAATGGGCAAGGACCCTGACCGCGAGCCCCCGTTCTTCTTTATGAAACCCGCGGATGCGCTCCAGATCGTGCCGGCCGGGGCGGTGGTCGATCATCCTTATCCGCCGCTGACGGAAAACTACCATTTCGAGGTGGAGATGGTGGCGGCCCTAGCCATGGGCGGCCGGGATATCCCGATCACATTGGCCCTCGACCACGTCTACGGTTACGCGGTCGGCCTCGACATGACACGACGCGACGTGCAGGACGAAGCCAAGCGTCTGGCTCGGCCCTGGGATCTCGCCAAGGCCGCCGATGCTTCAGCTCCGATCGGACCACTCCATCCCGTCTCGGCGATTGGACACCCGGTGCGCGGGGCGATCACCCTCGCGGTGGACGGGACTGAGCGCCAGCGCGGGGATCTCTCCGAGATGCTGTGGTCTTTGCCCGAGCAAATTGCTTACCTGTCGGGCTATTTCGAGCTGCATCCAGGCGACATCATCTTCACCGGAACGCCGTCCGGCGTCGGCGCGATCCGGCGCGGCCAAACCATGGTGGCGGCGATCGAGGCGCTCGGCGATATCCGCCTGCATGTGGTCTAGGAGATGCTCCTCGACCGGCCGCTAATGCGGCGGCTCTTCCATCTTGGTGCCCTGGCCACCCGCGGCATGACGCTGGGGGTACGGGGAGCAGCCTTCGACAAGGACGGCCGGGTTTGCCTCGTGCGCCACACTTACGTGAGCGGCTGGCACTTGCCGGGCGGCGGCGTCGAGGGCGGGGAAAACGCCCCGGAAGCGATGCTGCGTGAGTTCCGCGAAGAAGCTGGGATCGTCGTCGACCCCGGTCAACCGCTGTGGCTCCACGGCTTCTATCACAACACGGCTGCGGCCGGCCGTGACCACGTCGCCCTCTACGTGACGCGGGCCTTCCAACTCCTCGCCACAAGACCGCTCGACCGCGAGATCGCCGAGCACGGCTTCTTTGCTCTCGACGCCCTGCCGGAGGCAACGACCCGAGCGACGCGAATGCGTCTTACAGAGATCCGCGACAGCACACCGCCGACGGTCCAATGGTAGAGCCAGACGGCCGTTCGATCGGAAAACGCGCCGGCTATCGGAAACCGCCATTCGGCGCTTGCAACGCCCGTCAGAATGGTGTTTAGAGACGCCGTCCGGGGCCGCCGGCGGTTCTTTCCTCTAGCGGCTCGGTTGTGAGCGGGTGTAGCTCAGGGGTAGAGCACAACCTTGCCAAGGTTGGGGTCGAGGGTTCGAATCCCTTCGCCCGCTCCAAATCGACGGATGGTAAAGAACGGCTCGCGGGCTGCCTAACGGTGGCCCTCTTTCGTTCAAAAGGTTGATCGCGACATGCCGGGCGACGAGCTCGAAATGTCTCGGTCGTGAGCGGGTGTAGCTCAGGGGTAGAGCACAACCTTGCCAAGGTTGGGGTCGAGGGTTCGAATCCCTTCGCCCGCTCCAAATCGACGGATGGTAAAGAACGGCTCGCG
>JAKONB010000347.1 GCA_022702195.1 Beijerinckiaceae bacterium
TACTTGCCCTCGCGCTGCTGGATGTCGGGGCGATTGACGCCCGCCGCCGCCACCGCGATCAGGACCTGACCCGGACCGGCCTGCGGCAGCGGCACCGTTTCGAGGGCGAGCACCTCGGGTCCGCCGGCCTCGCGGAACCGGATCTGGCGCATGGTCTCGGGCAGGGAGGCTGTCATCGCGGGGTCCTTTTCATGCATGGTCCCGGAAAGTCATTGCCGGCTTCCGGGAAAAGACGATGCGGCATCGAGAATCGGGTGCCTCGTCCCGGACTCGATGTCCGGGACGAGGCACCGTGGTCCTTCGGTTTCCGCTCGATCGCTTCTGTCCTCGCGGCCGCGACAGGCCCCCTCTCCTTCCAGGAGAAGGAACCCGCGCGTCCGAGAAACCGATCGAATCGACCGGAGACGACATTCCTCGGTCATGTGCGGCCCGGTGATCGATTGGCAAGGGTTGGCGGGCCGGGTTGGCGGGCCGGGCCGGCGAGCCGGTCAGCGGGTGCCGTACATCCGGTCGCCGGCATCGCCGAGACCCGGCACGATGTAGCCGTGCTCGTTGAGATGGCTGTCGATGGCCGCCGTCCAGACCGGCACGTCGGGATGCGCCGCGCGCAGGCGGGCCAGCCCCTCGGGGGCGGCCAGCAGGCAGACGAAGCGCAGGTCCTGCGCGCCGCGCGCCTTCAGCAGGTCGATCGCCGCCACCGCCGAATTGGCCGTGGCCAGCATCGGATCGAGGACCAGGACGGTGCGGTCGGCGAGATCCGAGGGGGCCTTGAAGTAGTATTCCACCGCCTCTAGCGTCGCGGGGTCGCGGTAGAGGCCCACATGCGCCACGCGGGCGGAGGGCACCAGCGAGAGCATGCCGTCGAGGAAGCCGACGCCGGCGCGCAGGATCGGCGCCAGCACGAGCTTCTTGCCCGAGATCTGCCGGCCCTCCATCTCCTGGATCGGCGTCCGGATGGTGACCGGTTCCAGCGGCAGGTCGCGGGTGACCTCGTAGGCGAGCAGCATGCCGATCTCGTTGAGGATCTGGCGGAAGCCCTTGGTCGAACGCTCGACCTGACGCAGCAGCGTCAGCTTGTGCTGGACGAGGGGATGATCGACCACCGTCACCGAACGGGCCGTCACCGCCTGGCTCGACACCGAACCCCCGTCACCCGCATCCGGCATCGTCCGCTCTCCCGTCGTCCCGGTCGTCCAGCGAGACCGGGGCGCGGTATCTAGACCATCGTTCGGTCCGTCGCGGAAGAGAGCGGGGCGCGTCCCCGAGGGAGCGTGCAACGAAAAGGGCTCCCGGCCCTGCGGCCGGAAGCCCCGGATGCCGCCGCAAGGCCGGATCAGGCGTTGCGGGTCGGGTCGGCGGCGCGGCGCTTGGCCATGTAGGCGTCGAACTGCTCGCGATCCTTGGCGCGCTTCAGCTCGTCGACGAACTCGGCGAAGGCCCGGCTCTCCTCCTGGAGGGCCTTGCGCTGGGCGTCGAGCCGGTCGAGCTCGGCCCGGCGATAGGCGTCGAACGAGGCGTTGCCGGTCTCGCCGCCGCCATTGGCGGCCTCGAACGCGGCGGCGAAGCGGGAGCGCGCGGCCCCCGTCTTCCAGGCGGCGCCATTGCGCGCGAGGTCTCGCAACTCGCCCAGGGCCGGATAGCCCGCCACCTTCCAGGCGACGTAGGCGGCGGCGAGCGGCCACCAGTAGAGGAAGCCGACGACGATCGCGCCGATCTCGAAGGAGCGGCGGGGAAACGGGCCGCTGCGGCAGGCTTTGCCGGTGGCCCAGGGGGAGGTCGAGGTAAAGCTCACGGCTCACGTCTCCAATGTAAATGTGAACGACATTCACTTGCGGATGCGCCGAGCCGCTTTCAAGGGGTGCGACGGACCGATCGCGGCGTCAGGAGCGTGGGCCGCCCGCGGCCCCGTGGACGAGGGCGAGGACGCCGGCCCGGAGCAATTCGTACTTGTCGGGCACGCCCGGCCCCTTGGGCAGGTGGCCGGAGGCCGACAGGGTGGCGAAGCCATGGGCGAGCGCCCAGACCTCGAGGGCGATGAACCGGGGCGCGACCCCGCCGAACCCGTCGGGAAACGTCGTCTGCAACGCCTCGACCAGGAGATCGAACGGGCTCGGGCGACAGCCCGCCTCCTCGCCCGGCTGGGCGAGGCCGCGCGACTCGAAGATCGCCGCGTAATAGCCCGGCTCCTCCTCGGCGAAGGCGAGATAGGCCTCGCCCATGCGGGTGAACCGTTCGAGCGGGGTGCCCCGCGCGTTCAGGGCGCGGGCGAGACGCTCGGCCAGATCGGTGAAGCCGCGCCCGGCCACCTCCTCCAGCAGCGCCTCGCGCCCGCGGAAATGCCGGTAGAGCGCGGCCGGCGTCACGCCGACGAGGCGCGCGGCATCCACCAGGGTGAAGCCGCCGACCCCGCGCTCGGCGATGAAGCGGCGCGCGGCCTCGATCAGCGCTTCCTTCAGATTGCCGTGGTGATAGCTGCGCCGGTCACCAGGGCCTTCACGCCAGGGTCGCACGTTCCACTCCTCACCGGCATCCGGGGGGAGGATACCGGACGAACGGCCATAAGGTTCAGATTCCTGTCCGCCGCCGTCGAACGGGCGGCGGGCATGGGGCCGGTGCGAGGCCGGACTCGCGCTGGGAGGCCTGCTCTAGCGCATTTCGGCCAGCGGCGAGCCGCCTGTCGCGAAGAAAAAACTGTGGGTTGCCCCGCGCTGATCTCTCGCGCCCCGCGGTCGGTCATCGCCATGGGGCTGCGCCGGATCGGCAGGATGCTTCCCGGTCCGACCGGTTTATCCGTAAAGCGCTGAATCTTCGGGATGAAAACTTTTGCGCCGACGTGTCGAGGAAAGGCTACGTAGAATGGAGGATGGAACATTGATTGAGATTTTGCTTATCTCGGTCGAATGATTAGGTGTTCGGACGTTGAGCCTCTCCGTTATGTCAGCACGATCTTCGCGGCGACCGGTCGAGGCACTGGAGGACCTCATCTATGAGGCCGCCATCGTGCCGGAACGCTGGGCGGATGTTCTCGATCGCCTGGCGCAGATCGCGGGCGCGGAGGGGGCGATTCTCCTCGCCGCGGACATGCAGAACCTGCGCTGGCTGAGTTCCCAGACGCTCGCCAAGGTCATGGAGGATTTCGCCTCGGGGGGCTGGGCCGGCGTCGGGACCCGGACCCAGCGCTTGCTCCAGGCGCAGCACGCCGGCTTCATCCTGGAGGAGGACGTGTTCTCCGCGCAGGAGCTCGCGGACGACGCCCTGATCCGCGACTTCCTCCGCCCCCGCGGCCTCGGTTGGGCGACGGCGACGGCGCTGCCGCTTCCCACCGGCGATACGCTCATCTTCAGCATCGAGCGGCGCTACGCCGACGGCCCGGTGCCGCGGGCGGCCACCGAGATCCTCGATTCCTTCAGGCCCCATCTCGCCCGGGCTGCCCTGCTCTCCGCCCGGTTGAAGCTGGAGCGCGTTCGGGCGGCCGTCGAAGCGCTGGAGCTGATCGACCTACCGGCCGCCATCCTGACGCACAAGGCCACGGTGCAGACCGTCAACGGATCGTTCGCGCAGCTCATTCCCTCCCTGGTGCGCGACCGGCGGGACCGCGTCACCCTGGCCGATCCCGCCGCCGACGCCCTGCTGGCCCAGGCGCTGTCCTCGGGGCCGGCGCGGGAATCCCGCTCGATCCCGATTCCCAGCGACGGCCGGCATCCGGCCATGGTCGCTCACCTCATCCCGATGCGCGGCCTGGCGCGGGACATCTTCGCCGGCAGCGCGTCCATCATGGTGATGATGCCCGTCCTGCCGGGACGTGTGCCCGGTCCCGAATTGCTCGAAGGCCTGTTCGACCTCACCGCCGCCGAGGCCCGCATCGCCCGCGGCATCGCGGGCGGCGCCACCCTCGCCGTCCTGGCCGCCGCTCAAGGGGTGAGCGTCGAGACCATCCGGTCCCAGCTCAAGGCGACCTTCGCCAAGACCGGTGTCACCCGGCAGGTCGACCTCGCCCGCCTGATCTCCGGTCTCAACCTGAAGCGGTGAGCGCCCGCCGAAGCGGGCCGCGCCTCACGAGCAGGCTTTGAGCGCCCGGAACAGGATGACGTTGGGCGCCAGCGATTCGCCCTGCGGGCGCGGCGGTTCGGCCGGACTGGCCG
>JAKONB010000358.1 GCA_022702195.1 Beijerinckiaceae bacterium
GCTCGCCCGCCGCACCGAGCTGCGGATGGATTACCGCGCAGCGGGCGCCGCCGCCTATCTCGGCCTCGGCGCCACTTGGGCGATGGGCCTCAGCTCCTCGGCCGCCCAGCTCCAAGCCAATCCGGCGAGCCTGCCCAAGGCGCTGCTGCCGATCACCGGCGTGATCCCGTTCAGCGAGACCATCTTCCTCTGGCAATCGATCCTGATCGCGGTGGTGCTGTTCGTGATCTCGGTGGTGATCGCCTACGCATCGGCGCCGCGCCCGAACACGGCGGTGACCGCCGAGGATCTCGGCGTCCCGGTGGTGCGCGAGACCCCCGATCTCGGCCGCCCGACCCAGCCCGGCGAGTGGCTGGAGCATTCGCCGATCCTCACCGTGCTGCTGGTGGTGATCGCCGGCGGCTGGATCGTCCAGGAATTCGCCCGGCAATCCTGGATCACCGCGATCTCCAACCTCAACACCTACAATCTGCTGTTCCTCACCCTCGGCCTGCTGATGCATTGGCGGCCCAAGCGCTTCCTCGTGGCGGTGGCCAAGGCGGTGCCCGCCACCGCCGGCATCCTGATCCAGTTCCCGCTCTACGCGGCGATCAGCGCCATGCTCACCGGGCCGAAGAACGCGGCCGGCACCTCCGTGTCCGAGGTCATTACCCATGCCTTCGTCAGCCTGAACACCACCGGCAGCTTCCCGATCTCGATGGGCGTCTACTCGGCGGTGCTCGGCTTCTTCGTGCCCTCGGGCGGCGGCAAGTGGCTGCTCGAAGCGCCCTACGTGATGCAGGCGGCCAACGAGCTCCAAGTCCATCTCGGCTGGGCCGTGATGGTCTACAATGCCGCCGAGGCGCTGCCGAACCTGATCAACCCGTTCTGGATGCTGCCGCTGCTCGGCATCCTCGGCCTCAAGGCCCGGGACATCGTCGGCTTCAGCTTCCTGCAGCTCCTCATCCACCTGCCGATCGTGCTGTTCCTGCTCTGGGCGCTCGCCTTCACGCTCACGTACCATCCGCCGGTGATGCCGTAGTGTTTGGAGGAAGACCGATGACGATGCGTATGAGCGCGGCGATCCTGTCCTTTCTCCTGCTCGGGAGCCTCCCCGTGTCCGCACAGGACCGCCTGCCGGAGATCCCGGCCGATCGGCTCACCGAGGCTCAGAAAACGGCCTCGGCGGATTTCCTCGCCGCCCGCAAGGTGCCGGTCTTCGGGCCGTTCGTGCCGCTGCTGCGCAGCCCCGAATTAATGACCAATGCCAGCAACATGGGCCTGCACCTGCGCTATCGCAGCGTGCTGCCGCTGCGGCTGTCGGAATTCATCATCCTGATCACCGCGCGGGAATGGAGCCAGCAGCTCGAGTGGCACATCCACCAGCCGATCGCGCTGAAGGCCGGTCTCGATCCGGCGATCGTGGCGGCGGTGCAGGAGGGGCGCCGCCCCGACGCGATGGGCGCGGAAGAAGCCCTGGTCTACGCCTTCTCCATCGAGCTGCACCACAACAAGGCGGTGAGCGACGCCACCTACAAGCGCGCGGTGGAGACGTTCGGCGAGCAGGGCGCCGTCGAGATGGCCGGGATCAACGGCTATTACACCCTGCTCGCCATGAGCATGAACATGGCGCAGACGGCCCTCCCGGACGGCGCCAAGCCGCAGCTTCCGCCGCTCATCAAGTAGGAGGGCGACCAGTCAGCGTCCCTGACGGGCGCCGGCCGCCTCGTGCAGCCGCACGGCGACATAGCCGATGGTCACGACCACGGCCGGCATCACGATGAAGGCGAAGATGGCGAGCCCGTTCATAGCTTGAGCCCTTTCAGAATCCGTCTTGCCAATAAATGTAGGATGATGGCCGCCGAAAGCCAACCGGTGACGCCGAGCCCGAGCGTCCAGGGGCTCAAGGTCGTCTGAAGATTACTGACGTTGTAGATGTAGCCCGCCATCGGCGTTGCGATGCCGACCGTGAAGCAGGACGTGGCTGCCGTGTTCAAGGCCGTGGCGAGCAGCTTGGTCTGCTCGTTGAAAACGAGGCTCATAGACGCTTCCAGCCGGTCCGCCGATCAGCGCCGGGCAGGGACCAGGGCCGCGACTCCCGCCAGCAGCCAGCCCGCCATCAGGATCATGCCGCCGCTCGGGGCCGCCATGGGAAACAGCGGCGCTCCGTGCAGGGCGCGCAGAGCAAGGTCGCCCGAGAACAGGGCGAGGCCGAGCACCAGGGCCGACGCCGCGATGCGGGTCAGGAGCCGATGCGTCGTGCCTGCGACGGACAGTGCGACGAGAGCGAAGATCGCGGGGGCGTGCAACAGCAGGAATTGCGCCGCGGTCTTGAGGCTGTCGGCCCCGCTCACATGCGCCGCCGCCGCGCTGGACGCCACGCCCAGAAGCCCGGCCAGCGCCCCCAGGGCCAGGAGGGCACGGTCGAGAGCCGTCACGCGCCACGCTCCCGCAACAGCCGAGCGACGCTGGCGCGCAGCTCCGGCACTCCGCGATCGTCCCGGCTCGAGGTGATGAGGATCTCCGGGTAGGCGGCCGGGCGCTTCGACAGGGCCTCACGGGTCTTGGCGATACGCGCCTCGGTCTCGGCCTTCTTCAGGGCGTCGCCCTTGGTGAGAACCACCTGATAGCTCACCGCCGCCTGATCGAGCCCGTCGAGCACGTCGAGGTCGATCCCCTTCAGGCCGTGGCGCGAATCGATCAGCATGAACACCCGGGCGAGGTTGGCGCGGCCCTTCAGGTAATCGTGGATCAGGTCGGTCCAGGCCTCGACCTTGGTCTTCTCCACCGCCGCGTAGCCGTAGCCCGGCATGTCCACCAGGGTCAGACGGCCGCCGATATCGAAGAAGTTGAGCTGCTGCGTCCGTCCCGGGGTGTGCGAGGTCCGCGCCAGGGTATTGCGGCCGGTGAGCGCGTTGACGAGGCTCGATTTGCCGACGTTGGAGCGGCCCGCGAAGGCGATCTCGACGCCCTTCATCGCCGGCAGCGCCGGCACGTTCGGCGCCGAGGCGATGAAATCGGCCGCGCCGGCGAACAGCAGGCGGCCGGATTCCAGCAGGGCCGCATCGTCTTCGGTTTGGGACATGGGACGGTTCCGAATGGCTCTGAGGGCGCATCCGCCACCCTTGCGAGTCGACACGCCGGAAACGGGACGGTCCTCCCCGTCGGCGGACGGGAAGGACCGGATCGATGCGGTTCCGAGGGCTGCCCCGGCTCCGGGCCTCAGCTCTTGGCGACCGCGTTCTTGTCGGCGGGCTTCTTGCGGAACATGCCGTTGAGGTTGTCCCACAGCTCCACCTTCACGCCGTTGCGACGCATGATGATGTATTGCTGGATCACCGAGAGGGTGTTGTTCCAGGCCCAGTAGATCACCAGACCGGCCGGGAACGAGCCGAGCATGAACGTGAACACGATCGGCATG
>JAKONB010000364.1 GCA_022702195.1 Beijerinckiaceae bacterium
TGGGCGCCGTCCGGCAGCTTGCGCACGATGTCGTAGATCACGTGCGCCGGCACGGTGGTGGCGCCGGCATCGGCCACGTCGGAGGGGATCGTCTCCGTCACCTCGATGTCGAGATCGGTGGCGCGCAGTTCCAGGCCCGAGGGGCCGGCGCGCAGCAGCACGTTCGACAGGATCGGGATCGTGTTGCGGCGCTCCACCACGCGGTGCACGTGGCCGAGCGACCGAAGGAGGGCCGCGCGCTCGACAGTGACTCTCATCGGAAAACTCGTGGTCTCAGGGCAACGTCACCGAGGCCGGCAGAGGCGAGCGCGGCCGGCGCCGTGGCCGAGCAACTTGGCGAAGCCGTCCCATGAACGCAAGGGCGCGGGCGTCTCTATCCCGCAGTTGAATCCGGGAGGGGACACCCCCTCCCGGAACGGCCCGCTCAATCCTGCAACATGCGCTTCAGGAGCTCGACCTCGTCGTTGAGGACGTTGTCCTCGCCGATCAGCTTGTCGATCTTGCGCACCGCGTGCAGCACGGTGGTGTGGTCGCGCCCGCCGAAGCGGCGGCCGATCTCCGGCAGCGACCGCAGGGTCAGCACCTTCGACAGGTACATGGCGATCTGGCGCGGCTTAACGACGGCGGCGGTGCGCCGCTCGGAGAGGATGTCGGAGCGCGAGACGTTGTAGCGCGAGGCCACCAGCTTCTGGATGTCCTCGATCTTGATCCGCTTGGGCTCGCGGTTCTTCACGAGGTCGCGGATGGCGGTCTCGGCCGTCTCCATCGTCACCGCCGTCCCCGTGAGGGTGGCATGGGCCAGGAGACGGTTCACGGCGCCCTCGAGATCGCGGCCATTGGCCGTGATGGCGCGGGCCACGTAGGTCGCCACGGTGGGCGAGACCTCGAAGTTCGGGTGCGAGACCTGGACCGCGGCGAGCCGCGCCGACAGGATCGAGGCGCGCAGCTGCTCGTCGAGGGTTCCGATTTCCACCACGAGGCCGCCGGCCAGGCGCGAGCGGACCCGCTCCTCCAGAGCCTCCAGTTCGGTGGGCGGCCGGTCCGAGGCGACGACCACCTGCCGGCCGGCATCGATCAGCGCGTTGATGGTGTGGCCGAACTCGGCCTGGATCGACTTGCCCTGGATGAACTGCACGTCGTCGAGGATCAGCAGGTCGATGGCGCGCAGGCGCTCCTTGAAGGCCAGGGCGTTCTGGGTCTTCAGGGCGTTGACGAAGCCGTACATGAACCGGTCGGCGGTGAGATAGATCACCCGGCGGCCGGATTCGCGGGCGGCGTGGCCGATGCCGTGCAGCAGGTGCGTCTTTCCGAGGCCGACGCCGGCATGGAAATAGAGCGGGTTGTAGAGCGCCCCCTGGCCGTCGTGGCGGGCCACCCGCTCGGCGGCCGCATGGGCCAGCGCGTTGGAGCGGCCGACCACGAAGCTCGCGAAGGTGAGGCGGTTGTCGAGCGGCGCACCGTTGAGGTCGCCCCCGGGACCCTCGCCGCGGGACGAACCTCCGGCCTCGGATTCCGAGGCGGCGGGATGGTCGGCCTGCGACGGCGCGGCATGGCCGGCGGCCTGAAGACGGGCGAGCGGGCTTGCCGGTATCGGACCGGCGGGCTTGGCCGGGCTCGGTGTCCCGGTCCGGGCAGCGGCGGGGCCGCGCACCGACACGTCGATGCGCGCCACCTCGTCGACCTCGCTGCGGAAGGTCGTCAGCACCCGATCGAGATAATGGGATTCGATCCAGCTCTTGAGAAAGCGGGTCGGGACGGTCAGCCGCGCCGTACCGGCCGAGACATCCAGCAATTCGAGGCGCGCGAACCAGCTCGCGAACACATCCTCACCGAGTTCCGCCCTGAGGCGCCGTTTCACCCGAGCCCAGGCGGCCACCGTATCGGGACCACTCACGCCGCTCATGCCCGTCTCGGCGTTGCCGGACACGCTACCGTCGACATGCATCATCGCTCTCCTCGCGCCGAGGACGGGGGAACCGCCACCGGAACGTACGCACACTGAACTGAAGTCGTCCCCCGCGAAGGTTTCGCGAGGATCAGATCGCCCCGACGGAGTCAATTCCTCCCCGGTAAGCTTTCGCCGATGAAACTAGCCTATCAACAATAAGCTACGGTTCTCCTAACAACGGGACTTATGGGGATAGCGACATAAGCACCCGATGCAGCGTCGATTCCGGCGACCGAGTCGAGCCGCGCCCGTCACCCTGTGAACGATTCGGCCTCACCGCGAAGAAAGCTCGGATTTGTCCGATATTCTCCAGACATCGTTAAGCTACACTCGGCCCCGAGACTCCGCAACAAGACTGATGTCGAACATCGTTAACGCTTCATCACCGGATTATTGGGCGCGGGGCCGGCCGCGCGACGAAGCCGCCGGGCGGGAAGCGCGGCGGCGCGCAGTGGTGAGGACGGCAGGGTCATGGGACCGGCGCGGCGGCGGCGCGCAAACGAAAGAAGCCCGGCATTGCTGCCGGGCTTCTTTCGCAATCGATCCTGAAGGAGGTCGGTCTTAGGCGGCGAGCGCCTTGACCCGCGCCGCGAGGCGGGAAACCTTCCGGGAGGCGTTGTTCTTGTGCACGATGCCGTGCTGGGCGGCCCGCATGATCTCGGGCTCGGCTGCCCGCAGAGCGGTCAGCGCCGTGTTCTGATCGCCACCGGCGATGGCTTCCTCGACCTTGCGGACGAAGGTGCGCATGCGGCTGCGGCGCGAGCGGTTCACAGCGGTCCGCTTCGCGATCTTGCGGGTCATTTTCTTGGCCGACACGGTGTTGGCCATGGGGCATCCTCATCAGATTTGAGGCGATCCCGACGAGCCCACAGGCTTACGTGTCGAAGGATCGCGTGCAGGTTGTTCGGGCAATGGCGAAGCCGACGGATGCGGTGACCGCGACCGTCGGCGATGTCGGCTCTATAGACAGAGGTTGTCCGTCCGTCAACGCGGCGTCACGCGGACGCGACATCCGCCGATCATAAGGAGGGTTTAGCGCGGGTTGAAGGGCCTGCGGAGCGCCCGACATGGCGTGAGGCGATCGGGGGCGGGGAGGCGGGACGCGATGACGAGCGAATCGGATGCGGCGCGGATCGCGCGCCACCGGCCCCCGTCCGGCATGGTCAGCCCGCGCTTCTCGGGGCCGGCGAGCTTCATGCGGCTGCCCATCCTCGATCCCGCAGAGGCGCCGGGCCGGATCGATATCGGCCTGATCGGCATCCCGTTCGACGGGGCCACCACCAACCGGCCGGGGGCGCGGCTCGGCCCGCGCGGGGTGCGGGAGGCCTCCACGGGCACCCGGGCGATCAACCACGCCACCGGGATCGCGCCCTACGAGCTCGCCGCCTGCGCCGATCTCGGCGACGTGCCGGTCAATCCCATCGACGTGGCGGAGACCGGCCGGCGGATCGAGGCGTTCCATGCGCCGCTCGCGGCGGCCGGCATCGTCCCACTGTCCATCGGTGGCGACCATTTCGTGACCTACCCGATCCTGCGGGCGCTGGGCCGGGACAGGCCCCTGGGGCTGGTCCATATCGACGCGCACAGCGACACCGACGACGCGCAATATGGCGGCACCCGGCTCACCCACGGCACCCCCTTCCGCCGGGCCATCGAGGACGGGCGGCTCGACCCGACCCGCGCGGTGCAGATCGGCCTGCGCGGCAGCCAGGATTCCCGAGACGAACTGGATTGGGCGCGGGGGCAGGGGGTGCGGACCATCGGGATGGAGGAGGTGCTCGCGCGCGGCCTGCCCGCTGTCGCGACGGAAGCGCGCGCCATCGTCGGCGCCGGGCCGACCTATCTCAGCTTCGACATCGACGCCCTCGATCCGGCCTATGCCCCCGGCACCGGAACGCCGGAGATCGGCGGCTTCACCAGCCGCGAGGCGCTTTCCCTGGTACGCGCCATGGCCGGGCTCGACCTCGTCGGCGCCGATCTGGTGGAGGTCGCCCCCCCGCTCGACCCCTCCGGCATCACCGCCCTGGCGGGGGCGACCCTCGCCTTCGAGATCCTGTGCCTGCTGGCCCAGGCGGTGGCGGCGCGGCGGGGCACCATCGGCCGCGCCTGAGCGCCACCATCCCCAAGGGATCGGCCGGGATTCGTCTGACATCTTCCTGTGATGTTGCCGCGCCATGGGACGGCGAAGCTTAACCGTGGGGGCGGGACTTGTCTGACGATCACAACCGGGTGGCCTTCGCCGCCGGGTCCTTCATCGCGTTCGTGGCCCTCGCCGGCGTGGCCGGCGCGCAGGAGATTCGCAGGCCGAACCTGACGAATGCGGCCGGCGCGGTCTCGGTGCCGTTCAACGGCGCGACCTATGTGAATCAGGGTCTGCAGGGCGTCGGCCGCCTCTCGGCCAATACCCGCGACTTCCTCGGCGACTCGCTCGGCTCGTTCTCGTCGCTGGCGATCGATCTGGGCACCTGGCGCCGCAGCGGCGACAGCTACGCGGGCACGCTCTACACTTTGCCCGATCGCGGCTACAACAATCCGGATGGCGGCCTGTTCACCGATTATGCCGGGCGCCTGAACCGCTTCACCCTGAGCTTCACGCCCAATCCCGGCGCGAACCTGCCGCAATCCACCGCCTCGCAGAGCCAGATCACCCTGACCCAGGCCGGCGGGATCGTGCTCACCGATGCGCGCGGCCAGCGCTTCAGCGGCCTCGATCCGGCCGCCGGCACCATCACCCAGCTCGGCGCGCTGCTGCCTTCGGCCACCACCGGCCCGAGTGCCGGGCGGATCAGCCTCGATGCGGAGGGCCTCGCGCGCAAGCTGGACGGCTCGTTCTACATCAGCGACGAGTACGGCGCGAACGTCTATTACTTCAGCGCCGCCGGGCAGTTGCAGGGCGTGCTCGGCATCCCGGCCGCCTTTCGGCCGCGCACCGACGGCCAGCCGAACTTCAACTCCGTCAACCCGCCGGACACGGGACGGCGCAACAACCAGGGCTTCGAGGCCATCGCCTTGACGGCGGATGGCCGCGGCCTCGTCACCATCCTGCAGAGCGCGCCCCTGCAGGATTCCGGCCCAAACCAGCAGCAGCGCAGCAACACCCGCATCCTCTACTACGACATCTCGGCCAACCCGACGCCGAGCGCGCCGACGCGCGAATACGTGCTGCAACTGCCCACCTATCAGCAGAACGGCACGGGCGGCGCCCCCAACCGCACGGCGGCGCAGAGCGAGATGCTGGCGCTGAACGACACCCAGTTCCTCGTGCTGTCGCGCGATTCGAACGGGCTTGGCACCGGCAACACCAGTCCCATCGTCTACAAGAGCGTGCTGCTGGTCGACACCGCCCAGGCCACCAACATCGCCGGCACCGCCTATGACGGCACCACCCCGCTCGCGCCGGGCGGCACCCTGCGGCCGGGCATCGTGCCGGTACAGACCACCGAGGTGGTCAACCTGCTCAACCCGGTCCAGCTCGGCCGGTTCGGCATGACCCTCAGCACCAACCCGGCGACGCAGACCACCCTGCCCGAGAAGATCGAGGCGATGGGCCTCGTCCCGGTCCTGAGCGAGCGGGCGCCCAACGACTATTTCCTGCTGGTGGGCAACGACAACGACTTCCTGACCCGGCAGGGGGTGATCAACGGCCAGGGCTACGATGCCGGGATCAACAACGACAACATCCTGCTGGCCTATCGCCTGACCCTGCCGACCTACGTCGATCCCTACTCGCTGGCGGTGATGAAGCAGACCGCGCCCGTGGTGCTCCAGGGCCTCGGCGCCGGCACGCTCGGCTTCGCCGCCTCCGCGACCCGCAGCGTGCAGGATCACCTCTCGGCCCTGCGCCGGGGTGCCGGTCTGGCCGGCCCGTGGAGCCAGGGCGGCGGCGCCTGGATCGGCGGCGACGTCGTCTTCGCCGACCAGCCGCGCAATGGCGGCCTCGCGGTGGACCGGACCGTGGCCCAGGGCAGCGCCGGCATCGACCTGCCGTTCACCGGCCCGTGGCGGGCCGGCATCGCCATCGGTGGCGGCGGGGGTTCGGTGAGCCGCGGCGGCAGCTTCCGGCAGGACCAGACGGCCTTCACCGCCTCGGCCTACGCAGGCTATTACGGGCCGAATTTCTACGCCCAGGGCATCGTCGGCGGCGCGCCGGTGGTGACTTTCGACGATATCCACCGTCCGGCCGCCTACGGCCTGACCGGCACGGCCAAGACCTCGGGCAGCGCCTTCGCGGTGGATGGCGAGATCGGCGTTCCGTTCAACGTCGACGGCGTCCGGCTGACGCCGTTCGCCGGCATCACCCACCTGTCGGGGCAGGTGAACGGCTTCACCGAGATGGGGGCCGCCGGCAACAACGTCGCCTATGCGGGACTCGACGTGGTCCAGACCACGGCGCGGTTCGGCGCCGAGCTGGCGTATTACGGCTGGGGCGACCTCATCCCGTCGGTCCGCGTCGGCTACAACCTCGCCACCGGGCCGCAGGCCAGCACCGCGGGCGTGCGCCTCGCCAGCGTCCAGAACGCCATGGCGGGGACC
>JAKONB010000372.1 GCA_022702195.1 Beijerinckiaceae bacterium
ACCAAATGCTTTTTTCCGCTCAAGGACCAGCCCAATGCCGGCGGCCTGTCGCGCAAGGCGATCTTCTCGGCCATCGACGCCAGCCTCAAGCGGCTCGGCACCGATCACGTCGACCTGTTCCAGATCCATCGCTGGGATTACGACACGCCGATCGAAGTCACCCTGGAGGCGCTCCACGACGTGGTGAAAGCCGGAAAGGCCCGCTACATCGGCGCCTCGTCGATGTATGCGTGGCAATTCGCCAAGGCGCTCTTCACGGCCGACCTCCACGGCTGGACGCGCTTCGCAACGATGCAGGATCATTACAACCTCCTCCACCGCGAGGAGGAGCGCGAAATGCTGCCGCTCTGCGCCGACCAGGGCATCGCGGTGCTGCCCTGGAGTCCGCTCGCGCGCGGCCGCCTGACCCGCGACTGGCAGGCCGGCAGCGCCCGCCAGAAGACCGACGCCGTGGGCAGGGGGCTCTACGATGCGACGGAGGCGGCGGACCGGGCGATCGTCGATGCCGTGGCCGAGATCGCCCAGGCCCGCGGCGTCCCGCGCGCCCAGGTCGCCCTGGCCTGGGTGGCCCAGAAGGCGCCGGTCACGGCCCCGATCATCGGTGCCTCGAAGCCGGCTCATCTCGACGATGCGGTCGCCGCCCTTGACCTCGCGCTGACCCCGGAAGAGATGACGGCCCTGGAACGGCCCTACACGCCGCACCCGATCGTCGGATTCACCTGAAGGCCCATCGCATGCTGCGTCTCATGCTCCTGCGCCACGCCAAGTCGGACCGTCCACCGGGCGTGGCCGACCTGGATCGCCCGCTCAATCCGCGCGGATACCGTACCGCTCCGCTCATGGGCGCCTACTTGGCCCGGGAAGGGCTCTACCCCGATCACGCGGTGGTCTCACCCGCCCGGCGGACGCGGGAGACCTGGGAGCCCGTGCGCGCGGCCCTGGACGCCCCCGAGGCGAGCTTCGTGCGCGACATCTACGAAGCGCCGGATTCGGCGCTCCTCGCGGTGATCCGGGCGACCCCCGCCACCGCCACCACCCTCCTGATGATCGGCCACAATCCCGGCCTGCAGGACATCTCCCTCCGGCTCGTCGGGTCGGGCCTGAACTCGGTCCGCACCCGCCTCTCCGAGGGTTTTCCCACCGGGGCTCTTGCGGTGATCGACTTCAGCACACCCCGCTGGAGCGACGTCGGCCCCGGACTGGGGCGGCTCGACCGCTTCATCGCCCCGCGCGACCTCGATGCCGAGGAAGCGGCCTGATCGGGCGGCGGGGCGATTGAACCGTTGGCGGCCCGCCGCCGTTGCTCTGATCCTTGAGGCAAGCTGACGGCCCCCGTGCTCCTCGCCGCGCTCATCGCCATCACGACCCTGCTGCCACGGATCGACGAGGGGCTGACTGCCGCCCGCGGCGAGGCCGAGGCGTTGGGGCACAGGCTCGCGGCGATCGCTCCGGCGGAGGCGATGCCGCGCTTCCTGCCGGAGCCCCGTGCGGTGTCGAACTGGCGGGCGCAGGCCGGCGCGACGCTCCGGCCGGTCTCGCTGGCGCTGGTGGCCCACTACGCGGCGGGGGAACCGGCCTTCGTCGCGCGCTGCGTCAAGCTCAACAATTATTGGTGCATCAAGTCGGCCCGGTGGTCCGGTGAGATCGGCGCCGATGCGGAGGGACATACTGGTTTCGCGACCGCCGCCGACGGCGCCGATGCCGCGGCGCAATTGTTGCGGCGCTATTATCGTGGCTATGGCCGGCACTCCGCTCTCAGCATCGTCCGCCGCTGGGCTCCGGCGGAATGCCGCGCGGCCGCTGGGATACCGGCCCCGGCGGCGAGACTCTCGCCGACCCTCGCGCCGCACGGTCTCGGCGGGACGCTGCGGGCGCGCTTCCTGGCGCGTCACACGCCCGCCGGCCTGAAGCGGCGGCCGGCGGCGGGGCGGGAGGGCCTGCGCATCCAGCCCTGGTCTCCCCTGGCCCGCTTGGCCAGGCGGCCGCCCGCCAAACCCGTGGCCGCGTCGCCGGCCTCGAAATCCGCGCTGCTGGTCCAGCCGTCCGAAATCCTGGTGAAGCCCTCGACGATCATCGCCAAACCCTCGACCCTGATGGTCGCGCCGTCGCCGGTCCTGGGGAGCCGAAAGCGCGCGGAGGCGCCGGTTCGCCCGCCGCAGCGCCCCGGCGCCACGGCGCGGCTCAAGGCGCCCGAACGTCCCGGCACCGAATCCACCACCCTGGCCGCGGCCGCCGCCATCCTGGCCTCGATGCCGCTGCTGAACCTGAACACGCTCAGCGCGCCGGCCCCGCTCTGTTCCGGCGACGTGGCCCGCATCCGAAACTACGCGGCGCGCATCGCCGCCAGCGTCGGCCTCACCGTGGACGACGACCTCAAGCTGTTCGGGAGCGACGACCGGCCGACGCCGAACCTCCGTGCCGTGATGCTCGCCATGTCGAGCGTGGAACTCGGGACCCTGCGGGCGGGACCCGAACTGGTGGATGCGGCCATCGCCCGGCTCGATGCCGGGACGCTGGCTGCCCTCGGACCGCCCAACCCGACCCCGTGAGCCCGGCCTATCGGCCGGCGGTCGCACCCGCCGCGCTGAGTTCGAGGTAACGCCGCGTGGTCGGCGCGATCAGATCCGCAACCGCTGCGGCCATCCCGCGCTCCTCGCTCAGGGATTGCTCCAGGGCGGAGCGGTGCGCGCCCTGGCCGGCCGCCTCGCCGATGGTGATCAACGAGGTGTAGGCGGCGATCTCGAAATTCTCGAAGGCATGGTTCGCATAGGTGTTCTTCAGGATCTCATCCTGTGCCGGCACATGGCCGAGCGCCATCATGTTGCCGACGAATCCGAGAAATCCCTCCTTGAGCGCCGACGGACTGTCTCCCGTGGTGACGAGCGCGTCCTCCAGTCGATCGCGCTGCGCA